>MEOQ01000010.1:0-37925 GCA_001769275.1 Bacteroidetes bacterium GWF2_43_63
CGCTGCAGGTCAGGAAAAATTCATAATAAGTATTTACACTCTTCCTTTGTTTTTATTGGATGAATTTCCTCAAAAACTTCAGAAAAAAACATGGGTGTCCCAGTGGCGAAGTCAGGTGATGAAAGAAATGAATGTTGAATTTCTATAATGCTTTGATGAAATCAGCATCAAATTAAACTGCGTGGTTTTCTTGTTTATGACAGGATTTAATATATTTGCAAAAAGATTATATTATGATACGTTTATTTCTGCTGACTTTGTTGTTGTTAATTCCGTTTTTCGGCTTTTCACAAAACCAGACCGAGCTTTGGGGAATAGCTAGCGACGCAGGAAATGATGCAGGTATTGTTTTTAAAACAAACGGAGATGGGGACTCCTTGACTGTTGTGCATTCTTTTGAATATTATCCCGGCAAATCGCCCAAATACACGAATCTTTGCAAGGCTGACAATGGGAAATTATATGGAATGACCGCCAGTGGTGGATTCAATAATAATGGTGTAATTTTCGAATACGATCAGGTGGCCAACATCTATACCAGGAAATTCAATTTCGACGGAGCTATTAATGGACGAGCACCCAACGGGTCCTTAATTAAAGGCAATAACGGGAAGCTCTATGGGATGACCTCTATGGGCGGTGTTAATGGGAGCGGTGTACTATTCGAATTTGATCCTGTAACAAATGTGTTTGTGAAGAAATTTGATTTCAGCCAGCCAATGGGTTCGTATCCGCAAGGATCATTGCTTCTGGCAGACAATGGGAAAATGTACGGGATGACTTCACAAGGAGGAGGTACTCTGGGTGTATTATTTGAATATGATCCCAATATAAATGTATACACTAAGAAGCATGAGTTTAACAACACAAACGGAGCTACACCAATTGGATCACTGATTCAGGCAGCCAATGGAAAACTTTATGGAGTCACTACTGAGGGAGGCCAAAATGATTTCGGGGTTATTTTTGAATATGATATTTTATCTGATAGTTTAAGACCTATTTTGAGTATGACCAATGCCCTTTATGGTCAGTATTATGTTTCAATGATTCAAGCTTCAAATGGAAAATTTTATGGGCTTACAACTAATGGAGGAGAATCCGGTGAAGGAACCATATTTGAATTTGACATGTCAATCCCTCAATATTTCTGTACCAGTTTTGGGTATGGTGACGGAAGCTTCCCTACGGGAACATTAATTGAAGCCAGCAACGGAAAATTATACGGAACTACTACTTGTAGCAGTCAGACGGGTACCGGAGTTATATTTGAATACGACACATCGACACACCAATGGATTAAAAAAGTGGAATTCAGCGAGGCTTCCACCGGAGCTGAACCAGGGGGTGCTCTCATACAGGATAGCACCGGCCTGATGTATGGATTGACTACTGCCGGTGGATCAACTGGTTTTGGAGTGCTTTTCGAATATGATTTGGCAAATAATACCCTTACAAAGAAAGTTGATCTTTCAAGTGCTCCGCAAGGCAATTTCCCTACCGGAGCAATTACTCAGGCCTCGAATGGAAAGCTATATGGATTGACTTATTATGGAGGAGAAATAAGCGACAATGGAGTGTTGTTTGAATACGACATGTCAACAGGTACGCTGACAAATAAACATGAATTTTCTACAACATCAAATGGGCAATATCCTTATTTATCTGCATTGGTTGAGACCTCAACGGGAAAATTATACGGAACGACAAGTGCTGGTGGCGTTAGCGCTTCAGGGGTGATATTTGAATATGACCCCTTGACAAATATCTTTACAAAGAAGATCAATTTCGGCGGGACATATGGCGCTCAACCTACAGGTAAACTACTGATAGCATCTAATGGTAAGATGTATGGAACGACCCGGTCCGGTGGGACGAACAACAGTGGCGTTTTGTATGAATATGATCCTTCAACAAACATTATAACCAATAAATTAAATTTTTCCGCATCCACCAGCGGGAGTGAACCTTATGGCTCCCTGATACAAGCAACAAACGGAAAAATCTACGGAATGACCTCAGGCGGTATCACATATGGAAATGGAACTTTTTTCGAATACGATCCGGCAACAAGTACTTTTTTGAAAAAGATGGATTTCGACGGAGTTTCGAAAGGCAGAATCCCTCATGGATCATTATTACAGGCATCCAATGGAAAATTGTATGGTATGACAACTGCGGGAGGGGCCTATGATCATGGAGTATTATTTGAGTATGACCTTTTAACCAGCACGTTTACCAAAAAGCTGGACTTCGACAGTACTTCAACCGGGAAGCACCCCTATGGTTCACTCATAGAATCTTCCAATGGAAAACTGTATGCGATAACAACCAGTGGGGGCGCCTATGATCGGGGTGTACTATTTGAATTTAATCCAATCACCAGCACTTTTATAAAAAAATCCGATTTGAATGACACTATAGGAAGTTATCCATTTTCTGATCTTGTTGAAGTGTATCCAGTACCGCAATTTACCTGTAATATGGCTAATGTAGTAACTCCGACAGACTCTAACGCAACTTTTATTGTATCTGCTGTTGGATATGGATTATCTTATCAATGGCAGGTAAATGACGGAAGCAAAGGCTTTGCTGATATTTCGGATGACACAACCTATACCGGCGCAACCAATGACACATTGATAATAAATCAGGTAAATTGTTCAATGAATCATTACCAGTATCGCTGCGTGGTTACCGCTTCACAACCTCATATGAGTATTGTCTCAAATGTTGTTTCACTAATTGCCGCATCAAATTCCTATTATGAAAATATGGAAATCTGTGATGGCGAATCATATTTTTGGCATGGCACAAGTTATTCTCTTTCCGGAAATTATCAGGACAGTTACAGCACAGCATCGGGGTGCGATAGTATTTACATTCTACAGTTGGAAGTGCTGCCGAAATATTTGTTTTCATCCAATCAGGATATTTGCGATGGAGAGGTGTATAACTGGAGAGGAAACGATTATTCTGTTACAGGAATATATCATGACAGTCTGACGTCGGTAAATGGATGTGATTCTGTATTTGCTCTTGATTTATCTGTTCATTCACCAATGCTGGCGGCGATAATTGGTCTTGACAGTATGTACTGTATATACAACTCCTCAGACAGCATTAACGGCAATCCGGCAGGTGGTTCATTCTACGGGCAGGGAATATCAGGGTCAATCTTCAATCCTGGCATGGCCGGAATCGGCAACTGGCCAATTGTGTATTTATATACAGATGTCTATGGCTGTGAGAGCAGCGATACCATTAGTGTTGCTGTTGATGAATGCACCAGCATATCCGAAACCGAAAGCAAATATCATGTCTTTCCCAACCCCGCAAAAAATGAGCTCCACATTGATTTTCCCGGAGACGGAAAGTATATTGTTTCTCTGATCAATCCGATTGGACAAATTTTGTTGTCACAACAGTTTGAAAATAAACAACAGGCTGATTTGGATTTGTCAGGCCTACGTGAAGGCACGTACATGCTGAAAATTGAAACCACTGACGGATTTGTTTTGAAGCGGGTAGTGATTGAGCGATAAAGAACCTGAGACAATATGAAAAAGTGCAGAAATATTTAATTGGCATTATATAACTCGTTATCGCAAATCTTTTTTGGAAATGTAATTAGAAAAAATAATCGCTATCTTTGATAATATTAACCATTGAAGCCATGAGGAGTATTTATTCATTTTTGACTGTCATAGCGGCTTTGCTGCTGATTTCTTTTTCGACACAAACAGCCAGTGCGCAGTTGTCGGGAACCTATACCATTGATCCGTCGCAGCCAACCGGGGGGACCAATTTTAAATATTTTGGCGATGCATTGACCGCACTGAACACAATCGGTGTTAATGATACAACAGTTTTCAATATTGCCAGTGGTGTATATGATACCTTGCTGACATTTTCATCTGCCATTCCGGGCATGGGAGCAACAGCACCGATAACATTTCAGTCTGCAACGGGGAATGCGGCGGATGTGGTATTGAAACATACGGCTGTGTCCAGTTCTGACAATTACGTAATCGATATTAATGGGGCAAAGTTTATTTCTTTTAAAAACATGTCACTCCAATCCAATGGAGGAACATATGCAAACTGCATTGTTTTGAGAAACAGCTGCGGAAATATTCTGATTGAAGGCTTATTGCTACAAGGGCCGACAACAACGCTTGTTAGTGCAGATATAGCATTGATTAATAATCTCACTTCCACTCTTGACAGCAATATTGTCATTCGCGATAATGAATTTAGGAATGGTTCCTATGGCGTGTATATGTATGGTATATCTTTTACATCCCTTGAAAATAACAACGTGATTGAAGGAAACACATTTGTCAATTATTATTGTGTAGCCATTGAGACCAGGTATCAGAGAAACCTACTTGTCTGCAACAACAACATGACGACTAGTACCAGCAATTCAAATACTGCCGGAATGTATTTGCGCAATACTAATTATAGCCGGATAATTAAAAAACCGGGTTTATTCCCCACAAAATTATGGAATTTGTCTTTATCAATGCACTGGTGATACATTGTTAAAAGGTGAACTTTCCAATAATTTCATTTCCATTGGAGGAGCATCAACTGCATATGGTATATACTCTTATGGATGTGCTAACTATAACATATTTCACAACAGCGTTCTCTGCACCAGTACAAGTACATCAAACGGAAGAGCGCTATACGTTTATTACTCGACGCCATTGAACATTAAAAACAATATTTTATCCAATACAGGCGGAGGATATGCGTTTTACACAAATACTGCAGGCTTCACTTCAGACTATAATAATCTGCATACCACAGGCGCGTATATAGGCTATTACATATCTTCGAACCAGCCAACACTTGCCAGCTGGATCATAGCTTCAGAAAAGGACAGCAACTCAATCAGTGTCAGTCCCGGCTTTATCTCCAATATCGATTTGCATACTTTCAATTTGCTCAACATTGACAAGGGAATCCCCGTTGGAATTGCGGATGATATAGATGGGGAAACCCGCAGCATCTCTACTCCCGACATTGGTGCCGATGAATTTTTCACGCCCTCTGCAATCTCGTCCGTCTACCCCGGCGACATCAACAACGATGCATTTGTTGACGGAAATGATTTGTTGCTGCTCGGATTGAATTATAATGTATCCGGCTCTCCTCGCGATTCCGTGAGTATTGAGTGGCTTCCGCAAGCCTCAACCGATTGGGGCACCAATATGAGCGGTGCGGCCCTTGATCTGAAATTTGCTGACTGCAACGGCGATGGCATCACGCTGCACAATGATACCACAGCCATTTCGCAAAATTTCGGATTGACTCACACTTTCAAAACCGGCTTCACTCCTGACCTTCCGAAAGCAACGCCGACCGTTTCGCTGCTTTTCCCCGATACAATCATGGTGAACACACCCACGCAGATCGATGTCGTGCTGGGCGATGCAGCAAATCCGTTCAACGATCTGCATGGAATTAATTTTGATTTCAGTTTGAATACGAATTTTTATATTACCAACTTTACACTGACCTCACTGCTGGCCGCACCCTCAACACAACTGAAGCTCCTGAAAAACACAGGCACCAATGAATATTCGCTTGCATTCACCAAAACCGACGGAACAGGATTCAGCGGATATGGCTCTGCAGCTACAATCACAATGATGTTCGACAGCATTGCAGGATTGCCTTTCAATACCACAGCCACTGTTTCGAATGCTGTAAGTCTGAATTCTGATGGCACATGGAACAGTCCGACAGGGTCCGCATCATCGTTTATTCTTGCGTCAGGAACAACGGTTCAGATCAATGAAATGGAAAGTAATCTGGACCTCAGCATCCACCCCAACCCCGCCTCCACCCAGACCGAAATCACTTTCACGCTCCCCGCCCCCGGCAAATGTGTGCTCACATTGCGCAACACGCTTGGCGAGCTGATTCAGACCACTACCATGGATGGTCAGAGCGGAAAGAATTCGGTGAACGTCGATCTCAGTAATCTCGGTCAGGGCATCTATGTGTACACCCTCGAATACAAAGATGTGGTGCTGACGAGAAGGTTGTCGGTGATTAAATAAACCATGATTTAAGAACTAGGATATCCGATTTTTGATTTTTGATCGGATATGTCAAAATGAAAAAATAATTAGGAGAAGGGAGCACGGTGTTGCTCCCTTCTTTTATTGAAAAAAAATTTCAAAAAGTTTATCCGTGTGAATTAAAACTCTATCTTTGATAATATTAACACCTTTATCATGTCAGGATTTAAGCACCTCCTAGGTTTATTAATAACACTTTTATTGATATCCGCATCAACAATAACCGTGCGCGCGCAATTGTCGGGAACATACACCATTGACCCATCGCAACCGACCGGAGGGACCAATTTCAGATATTTTGGTGATGCGCTTACAGCATTGAATACCATTGGAGTAAATGACACAACCATATTCAATATTGCCAGTGGGGTGTATGATACACTGCTGACCTTTTCATCGACCATTCCGGGCATGGGAGCAACAGCACCGATCACATTTCAATCTGCTACGGGGAATACGGCGGATGTGGTATTGAAACATATGGCGGTGTCCAGTTCTGACAATTACGTAATCGATATCAATGGAGCAAAGTTCATTTCTTTTAAAAACATGTCACTTCAATCCAATGGAGGAACTTATGCAAACTGCATAGTTTTGAGAAACAGTTGCAGAAATATTCTGATTGAAGGTTTGTTGCTTCAAGGACCAACAACAACAATGATTAGCGCAGATATGGCTTTGATTAACGACCTGGGAACTTCTATCGACAGTAATATTGTTATCCGGAACAATGAATTTAAAAATGGATCTTATGGAGTGCATATGTACGGTGAAGGTACATTTTGTGAACATAATAACATAATAGAAGGAAATACTTTTACGAACTATTATGCCGTAGCCATACAGACCTTATATCAGAAATACATACATATCTGCAACAACTATATCACGACTAACTCCGACAACATTGTAACCGCCGGGATGTATCTGAGTGAAACTTATTACGGGAGAGTTTTTAAAAACCGTATCGTCTCACCGCAGAATTATGGAATATATTTGTATTATTGCGCTGGAGATGCAGTAACCAAAGGCGAAGTTTCCAACAATTTCGTTTCCGTCGGAGGTAATTCAACCGCATATGGAATTTATTCATACTATTCAACAAATATTAATATTTACCACAACAGCGTTCTCTGCTCAAGTACGAATACATCAAACGGAAGAGCACTATACGTGAATTACGGTTCGGCATTAAACATTAAAAACAATATTTTATCCAATACAGGCGGAGGATATGCGTTTTACACAAGTACTACAGCCTTCACTTCCGACTACAATAATCTGCATACCACAGGCGCGTATACAGGCTATTACAATTCCGCGAACAGGGCAACACTTGCAGACTGGAGTCTGGCTTCGGGAAAAGACAACTACTCAATTAGTGTCAGTCCCGGTTTCATCTCCCATACCGATTTGCATACTTTCAATCTACTCGCCATAGACAAAGGGATTCCTGTAGGAATTTCGGATGATATAGATGGGGAAACCCGCAGCAACTATACTCCGGATATTGGGGCTGATGAGTATTCTGTCGGATCAAATGATGCCGGTGTTGCAGCGGTTAATGAACCAGCCAGCTCTCCACTTCCATTCCTTAATACAAACTACAATGTTTCGGTTAGCTTAAAAAATTATGGAACAGATACCCTGACAAAAACAACCATCAACTGGAGCCTCAACGGAATTTTACAGCCATCGTTTATCTGGCAGGACACGCTTCTGCCTGGTTTTACATCCGGAAGCATCGTCATCGGAACTTTGCTTTTTTCTGATGCCGGGGCTAATTCTGTTCAGGCATGGACCACACTGCCGAATGATTTGGCAGATGCCAATGCCGGCAACGACACTCTGAAAAAACAATATCTTGTTTGTCCTGTACCTCTCGCCGGAAGCTACAGTATTAATCCTGCTCAACCTACTACCGGGACTAATTTCCATAGTTTTGCAGATGTACTGACTGTGCTAAACGTGTGTGGTCTATCGGATACAACAATCTTTAATATTGCAAGCGGGGTTTACGACACATTGCTAACTTTCGGAAATGCAATCCCGGGTCAGGGTCCTTCGGCACCAGTAATATTTCAGTCAGCAACGGGGAATCCTGAAGATGTGTTATTGCGAAACAATTCGACATCTACTGCAAATAACTTTGTGATTGAAGTGAACGGAGCAAAATTCATGACCTTTCGAAATCTTAGTCTGCAATCGATGGGTGGTACATACGGCACTTGTATAACGATGAAAAATAGTTGCCGGAATATCACAATTGAAAACAATAAAATAACCGGACCAGTAGCCACCTCAGGTGTTACAAATCTTGCTCTGATCTACGATCCGAATACTTCTGCCGACAGCAATATTGTGATACGAAATAACACGTTCCACAATGGATCCTTCAGCTTGTATTTTCAAGGTTCATCTGTAACTGCGCTTGAAAACAATAATATCATTGAGGGAAACACTTTTGAGAATTATTACTGGTCAGGAATTTATGCCGCGTATCAGAAAAAATTAATCGTATCAGGCAACTCGTTTTCAACCTCATCGGCATACAGCAATACTATAAGCGTTTCACTTTCATACTCAGATGAAAGCCTTGTTGCGGACAACACCATTATATCTCCCCGATATTACGGAATCTATTTGAATTATTGTGATGGCACACCTGCTAGCTTTGGAGAAGTATCCAATAACTTTGTGATGGTTGGCGGTACTTCTTATTCGATTGGAATCTACTCAAACTATTGCACCTATTATAATTACTTCCACAACAGCATACGGGTCTCAGGCACACATGCTACTTATGGAAAATCTCTTCAATTAATCGGTGGGTCAAACAATTTTGTCAGAAATAATATATTGGCAAATTTTGGAGGAGGATATGCAATATATGCCAGCAACGCAACTTTTAAATCTGACTTCAACAATCTTTACACTACCGGAAGTAAAATTGGTTACTATTTAGGTGCGCTCGTGGCAACTTTGCCAGACTGGATCAATGCAGCACAAAACGACAGTAATTCTGTTTGCATTGATCCGGAATTCATTTCAACGACTGATTTACACACCTATTGCCTTGCAATGGACAATCTTGGAACACCCTTGTCTGTGTCAACCGATATTGATGGAGAAAGCCGCAGCGTGACAAATCCTGACATGGGCGCTGACGAGTACACACCTTCATTGGAAAATGCCGGAGTGGTCGAGATTTCGGAGCCGCTTTCAATGCCAAATCCGATTAAAGATTCCATTTACATTGCAAAAGTCAGAATTAAGAATTTTGGTGCCGACACACTTACAAAAGTAACCATTGAGTGGTCGATAAACAACATACTTCAATCACCATATGCGTGGACCGGCTCATTGCTCCCTAACGAAGTGTCGGGTGAAATTACCATTGGAAATGCAATATTTACCGACATTGGAAACAGTGTCCTTAAAGCATGGACTATTTTGCCCAACGATTCGATTGATGCATACAATGCGAATGACAGCGTTAGTAAAGTTTTTAATGTGTGTAAAACTGTTTTTGCCGGCTCCTACAGCATTGATCCGGGAATACCGACCGGAGGCAGCAACTACCGGTATTTTGACGAGGTGTTAGATATATTGAATGTATGTGGTGTGAACGACACTACCGTATTCAACATTGCAAGCGGCGTTTATGATACATTGCTCACTTTTCCGAAAACAATTCCGGGCATGGGCGAAACGGCACCTATCACATTTCAATCTGCAACCGGAAATCCATCGGATGTAGTATTACAGCATAATTCAACATCCAGCTCATTCAACTACATTATTGGAATAAAAGGGGCTCAGCACATGAATTTCCGGAATATGACGCTTCGTGCATTAGGCCTCACGTATGGCAACTGTTTCAGAATTGACAACAATGCGGGTTTTATTGTAATTGAAGGAAATGTAATTGAAGGGCCCTCAACAACATTATCCAATACCAATCTGGCTTTGATTTATGATGTGTCGGGCTACAACGACAGTAATATTGTTATCAGAAACAACACGTTATTAAACGGTTCATATGGAATACATGGTACTGGAATGGTTACAACCTCAATGACAAATTCTGTTACAATTGAAAACAATATAATAACAGGTTATTATGATGCTGGCATACGGCTGAGTTATTATAAAAATGCGCAAATACGAAATAATCAGCTGACCACAAATTCGGCATATACATCCTCTGTTGCATTGTATCTTTACTATTGCGATTATTGTAAATCCAGCAGTAATAAAATTAATCAATTCAGCGGCAGAGGGGTGTCTGTTACTTACTGCGATGGCTCTTCATCGGCAAGAAGCGAGATTTCGAATAACTTCATTTCTGTCGGAGGATCTGTGGGTTCAAGTATTTTTTATTTATCCAATTCAACCTATCATAATGTTTTTCACAACAGTATAAACTACTGGGGCCCAAATGCCGCAACAAATGCATTTACCAATGAAAACAGCAGTTATACAAATATCCAAAATAATATTTTTTCAAATGCTGCAGGTGGAAGAGCCATATTTCTTTCTGGTTCCGGTATATCCAGTGATTACAATAATTTGCATACTGCCGGGCAGTACATTGGATCTTTCAATTTTGCAGCAATTCCAACATTTGCCGAATGGATTTCATACACTGGTCTGGATTCGAATTCGGTACAGCAAAACCCTTATTTTGCTTCTCAGCAAGACCTGCATGTTTCCACGCTGGCTTTGAATGGCAGCGGTACTCCGGTTGGGATCACAACCGATATCGATGACGAAATCCGTAGTTCCACCACTCCTGATATTGGAGCGGATGAGTTTACACCCGGTGCTCAGAATGCGGGTATTACTGAAATTTTATCGCCGCTGGAACATCCCTTTCCCATTCAGGATACAATCTATCCGGTGATAGTGACCATCCGGAACTTTGCTACTGACACGTTGAGTAAAGCGACTATAAAATGGTCAGTCAATGGCATTTTGCAACCATCCTATAGTTGGACCGGTTCGCTGCTGCCTGATGAATCCATCTCCAGCATAACCATTGGGACGCTTGCATTTGCAAATACAGGTAACAATGTTGTCGAAGTGTGGACCACACTGCCGAATGATTCATCCGATTCATTTGTTTTCAATGACACCTGCACAAAAACATATTTCGTTTGTAAGACCGTTTTCGCCGGAAACTATTCAATAGATCCGTTGCAACCAACAGCAGGAAACAATTATCAGTATTTTTCGCAGGTGCTTGCTATTTTGAACGAATGCGGAGTTGGCGATACTACTGTTTTCAACATCGCCAGTGGCGTGTATGACACGCTTCTGACGTTTACCGGCGCCATACCGGGAATAGGCCCCGATGCACCAATCACATTTCAGTCTGCTTCGGGTGTGCCTTCCGATGTTGTTCTTCAACACTCGGCAAGCACCTCATCCGACAATTACGTTGTCGATTTGAACGGAGCCCGATATTTGACTTTTAAAAATATGACTCTCAAAGCCTTGGATATCTATCTGGGAAATTGTGTTGTTTTCAGAAATAATTCAAGAAACAATACACTGGAAGGAAATATAATAACCGGGATCGCGACCACCAGTACAAATGTAAGCATGGCCGTCGTTATTAATAAGGCAGCTTCACTGGACAGCAACATTGTTATCAGAAACAATATCCTGATCAATGGGTCATTTGGAATATACTGTTACGGAACATCATCGAGTTCACTTGAACGGAACAATGTTATTGAAGGAAATACTATTTCCAATTATTATGTTGCAGGCATCCAGTCTTTTTATCAGACCAACATAAGTATCAGCAACAATGTGATTTCAACCAATTCGGTGAATGCAACACAATACGGGATTTATTTGCAGTACAACGATTTTAGCCAGATAGAAAAAAACAGAATCAATATTCCGAAATATAACGGTCTGTACCTGTATTACTGCGACGCGAATTCAACTAATCGTGGACTGGTCTCCAATAACTTCATCACTGTTGAGGGTGCAAGCAATGCCAATGGAATGATTATTCAGTACACAAACTATTACAATTTCTATCATAACAGTGTCAACTGTACCAGTTCCGGTACAACACCCAGCCGTGCATTTTATTATTATAACAGCAACAACTGTGAAATCAAAAACAACATATTGGCAAATACAGGCGGTGGATATGCTTTCCACTCCACTTATGGTAATTTTATTTCTGACTATAACGATCTTTATGCAACCGGTGTTTCGTTGGGATATTTTTCGGGTACAAACATTGCGACATTGGCTGAATGGAATGCAGCAACACTGATGGATTCAAACTCTGTCAGCATTGATCCACTATTCTCTTCCCCGTCTGATTTGCATGTATCGTCTCATTTTCTGAATAATGAAGGATTTCCTGTAGGAATAATTGATGACATTGATGGCGAATCGCGCAACGTAGCCACCCCTGATATTGGAGCTGATGAGTTTATAGTGCCTGCTGAAGATGCAGGAGTGGTGGAAATCACTGAGCCAGTTTCATCTCCGGTCCCCTTGATTAACATATCCTATCCGGTGAAATTCAAAATCAGGAATTTTGGCTCCGATACTCTTTCAAAAGTAACGGTTGAGTGGTCGTTGAATGGTACTATTCAACCCTCGTATTTTTGGACCGGACAACTTTTGCCTGACTCCATTTCGCCTGAACTGAATATCGGAACCATTGTTTTTACTTTGACTGGCAACAACGTCATTGAAGCGTGGACCTCTATGCCCAATGATTCAATTGATCTAAAAAACATCAATGATACAATTAAAAAAACATACACTGCGTGCGAGATTGTGCTTGCAGGCACATATACCATCGACCCCCTGTTGCCGTCAGCTGGTACGAATTTTCAATATTTTTCAGATTTTCTGAGCGTACTCAACACATGTGGACTACGTGATACAACTGTCATAAATATTGCCAGCGGAGTTTACGATACCTTGCTCATCTTTACGGCTAATATACCCGGTCTTGGGCAATCGGCTCCCTTAACCATTCAATCATTAACAGGCAATCCGGCCGATGTCACCATTCAGCGCAATTCAACAACCGCTGCCGCCAATTTTATAATTGACATCAGCGGTGCTTCATTCATTACATTACGCAATCTCACTTTGAAAGCACTGAACGCAAACTACGGAAGATGTGTTTCACTGAGAAACAGCTGCAGTATCATTACAATCGAAAACAATGTGATAGAGGGGCCATCATCTTACCAGCTATCAAGCACTCTTGCCCTGATTTACAATAGTGAAACATCAAACGATCATTCCATCTTAATCAGAAATAACACCATCGTAAATGGGTCCTATGGAATATACATGTCCGGGATTTCCTCCTCAAACACAGAAAACAATAATACTATTGAGGACAACAATATTTCCAATTACTGTGGTGCAGGAATATATTCACGATATCAGACCAATACCATACTGAAAGGGAATTCGCTTGAATCAGGTTCGACCTATCCTAGCATCAATGGATTATATTTAAATTATTGCTACTACCCGCACATTTCTGACAATCGTATCACCCAGAACTACACAGGAATATCGCTGAATTATTGCTACAACAGCGCTGCAGAGCATGGGGAGGTTTTCAATAATTTCATAAGCATCGGAGGCACTCAAACTGCCTATGGGATTTTTGCAAGCAATTCCTCTTTTTTCGATGTATATCATAACAGCGCCAATGTGTACAGCACGCAGGCTTCATCCAGTGTGTCTTTCAGATACGTCTCGGGCAACGATTTTGATATCAGAAACAACATTTTTTCCAATCCTGGTGGGGGTTACGCTTTCTCAGCCCAAATAAACAACTTTAATTCTGACTACAACAATTTTTATACAACAGGGCCCAATATTGGATTTTTAAGTTCATCCGCCATTGCTACTCTTTCGGATTGGATCGTTGCCGCCGTTTCCGACACCAATTCGGTGGCTGTTGATCCTGCCTTTATTTCGCAAACAAACTTACACACGGCAAGTACAATACTGAACAACGCGGGAGCCCCTGTTGGAATTTTACATGATATTGACGGTGACCCAAGAAGTGCCACCAATCCTGATATTGGAGCCGATGAATACAACCCATTCAGATATGATCTCGAAATTATTTCAATTATGGAACCTGATTTTATTCAACCTGAAAATAGTGTAACAGACGCACGTTTTATTATTATAAACAATGGCAGCGAAACTGTTTATTCCATACCATGGCAATATACTTATAATTCGGGATCTTCTGTCACAAACACCTGGAATGGCGTACTTCAATACAATGAAACTGATACATTGACGATTTCTTCGCTGACCGTCAATCCTGATTTGAACATACTGCAGGTTTCTTTGTCATTGCCGGAAGACACAATCTTTTATAACAACTCAAAAAGCAAAAGATTTTTTGGAGTCCCTTCTCATATTTTCTTTGAAGATAATGACGATTCGGTTTCAGAACTGTATTCAAACTCGCCAGTGTGGGAATATGGATTTCCTGCTGCAACTGTGATTAATTATCCGTTCAACTCTCAGGCAGTCTGGACAACCAATCTTGACGGAAATTATCCCGATTCTGTGCTGGCATTTCTCAATTTGCCATCATTCAATTTTTCCGGTATTTCAAGTGCTTATCTTTCATTTTACTACTGGCTCGACACGCAGGAAAATCAAGACGGGTCTTTTATTCAGTATTCTGTCAACAACGGAACCACCTGGGGTTATCTGGGATCCATTAACGATGTTAATGCCCTTAATTGGTACGACGCACATTTCTCGGGGCACTCAGGTTGGTCCTTGAACACCGGCGGATGGAAACAAGCATGCATTCCGCTCACCAATGTGATTGGGAATGCGACAGTAAGACTCCGTTTTGGGTTTTATTCAGACGCAACCATGAACTACAACGGGATGGCCATTGATAATATCAGAATCCTAACCCCTGAAATGCCTTTCGATGCCGGTGTAAAACATATCGTCAGCCCAATGGATTCAACACAGGCCGATAGCCTCATCAATGTTCAGGTTGTTCTTCAGAATTACGGAACCGATACGTTGCATCAGTTTTATGTAAGCTATAAAATTCCAGAAAACAGCATTTTCAATGCAGAACAATGGACCGGCACTCTTATTCCTGGTGACTCTGCCGTTTTCACTTTCAGCAATCCCTACACAGGCCCTCATTCAACCTATACACTTTGTGCATACACGTCAGTCTCCGGAGATATTTACAGAGATAACGATTCGGCATGTATTTCAATGGTTCCTACTGGAACCAACGGCATAGATCAAACCAATTCAAATCTTCCACTCGCTCTCAATATCCATCCCAACCCCGCCTCTACCCAAACCGAAATCAGTTTCACCCTCCCCGCCCCTGGCAAATGTGTGCTCACACTGCACAATACGCTCGGCGAGCTGATTCAGACCACAACCATTGATGGACAGAGCGGAGAAAATTCTGTGAATGTTGATCTCAGCCGTCTCGGTCAGGGCATCTATGTGTACACCCTCGAATACAAAGATGTGGTGCTGACGAGAAGGTTGTCGGTGATTAAATAATTTCTGTCACGGATTATAAATCCGCGCCAGAAAACTAAAAAAATGAGAAGGGAGCACGGTGTTGCTCCCTTTTCTATTGGAAAAAAATTTCAAAAAGTTTATCCGTGTGAATTAAAACTCTATCTTTGATAATATTAACCATTACGGCGATGATAAAAATTTATTCATTTTTGGCTGTGACCGCGGCTTTGATGATAACTTCATTTTCAACACAGACAGCCAGTGCGCAGTTGTCGGGAATCTATACCATTGATCCGTCACAGCCAACCGCCGGAAACAATTTTAAGTATTTTGGTGATGCATTAACTGTACTGAATACCATCGGTGTTAATGATACAACAGTTTTCAATATTGCCAGCGGCGTATATGACACGTTGCTGACTTTTTCATCTGCCATTCCGGGCATGGGAGCAACAGCACCTATAACATTTCAGTCTGCAACGGGGAATGCGGCGGATGTAATTCTGAAACATAAGGCCACATCTGCTACCGATAATTACGTTGTTGACTTCAATGGAGTAAAATTCGTTTCTTTTAAAAACATTACATTTCGTGCCATAGGCACATACTTCACAACATGCATTACTTTAAGAAACAACTGCAAAAACATTCTGATTGAAGGCTCATCGCTGATAGGACCCGCAACCACACTTACAAGCGCAGACCTGGCTTTGCTTCATACTCTTGATTATTCAAAAGACACCAATATTGTTATCCGGAACAATGTTTTTATAAACGGAGCTATTGGGATTGACATGTATGGCAATTCAGCTCCTGGAAAAAATAATGTGATTGACGGAAATACTTTTTCCAATTTTTATAAGTCAGCCATTGTCACCAAAGATCAAAACAGTATTCTTATCTGCAACAACGATATTTCAACCAATTCAGGTTTTGGCAATACCGCCGCTGTTGAATTGCTTACTTCTGATTATGCAAGAGTACTGAAAAACCGCATTGTTTCACCGCGATTCAAGGCAATATTGCTTAATTCGTGCAATGGAGACACTCTGTTAAGAGGAGAGATTTCCAACAATTTCATTTCAGTCGGTCAATCCACGGCAGCCAGTTCCGCGCTAAATTTGCAAGGATCGACCTACTATAACGTTTTTCACAACAGTGTGCTTTGTGCCAATACAAACACAAGTTCAGTTGCATTTGGTCTTTCCGGGGCCACTAATGTGATTGTGAAAAACAATATATTTTCGAATTCAGGAGGTGGATTTGCTTTCTATGCTAATGCTACTTCGACTTTTGTTTCAGATTACAACAATCTGTATACAACCGGATCCTATATCGGATGGTATCCTTATACAAACTGCATAACGCTTGCCGACTGGGTGCAGGCATCGGGGAAAGACAGCAACTCTGTCAGTGTTGGCCCCGGTTTTATTTCTTCATCGGATCTTCACACCTACAATTTTCTCACGCAGGATATGGGAACTCCTGTCGGGATCACCGATGATATTGACGGGGAAATCCGAAGCACAACAGCGCCCGATATTGGTGCTGATGAATATTCTATTATTTCGGACGATGCCGGTGTAGTTGCTGTTGTTGAACCTGCGAATTCACCAGGTCCTGTCATTAATGTAAACAACGGTTTTAAAATACAGATAAAAAACTTTGGAACTGATACACTCACAAAAGCAGTCATCGGATGGAAACTAAACGGTGTACTGCAGCCTCAATTTGTTTGGCTGGATACACTATTGCCCGGAATGATCTCCGGTAATATTCTTGTTGATTCAGTCATGTTTTCAATTCCTGGAAAAAATTCAATTGGAGTGTGGACTATGCAACCGAATGATGTGCCGGATGCCAATGGCGGCAACGACACCCTGAAAAAACAATTTCTGGTTTGTCCCGGAGGACTGGACGGGAACTACAGCATTGATCCATCTCAACCAACAACAGGGACAAACTTTCAAAGCTTTTCCGATGTGCTGATAGGGCTAAATTCATGTGGTATTGCCGACACCACCATCTTTAACATTGCAAGCGGAATTTATGATACATTGCTTACCTTTCAAAACACAATTACCGGAATAAATCCTTTTAATCCATTAATATTTCAATCAGCAACGGGAAACCCTGCAGACGTAGTTTTGCGGAATATTCCTACTTCCTATGCAAACAATTATGTTATTGATCTGAATGGGGCAAAATACATAACTTTCAGGAATCTCACCTTTCAATCGCTTGGTACATTATACAGCACCTGCATTCTTTTACGAAACAGCAGCAGAGATATTAAAATCGAAAACAATGTGTTTGAGGGATTGACGGTCACCGCCTGGGATTCTTCCAGGGCATTGATAAGAAGCTTGAAAGCAACAAATGAAAATTATATTACCATCAGCAACAATTCTTTCATCAACGCTTCATTCGGAATATATCTTGAAGGCATGTCCACTACTTTTCCTGAAAGCAACAATAAAATCCTTGATAATACTTTCACAAACTTCTATGCTTCTGCTGTCTATACCCAAAACGAGAGTTATATGAAAATCAGCAATAATGTTCTCTCAACAAACACTCAATATTCAGGTGGAAGTGGACTCAGTTTGTCATACACCGATTACAGCAAGATTACCAATAACCGGATAAGTGTACCAAAGAGCTATGGTATACATTTGTATTATTGCGATGGAATGTTTTCCAATTATGGTGAAGTTTCCAATAACTTTGTACTGATTAATGGTTCAAGCATTTATCCATGCATAGGAATCGGTTCCTTGTATAGTACAATGTACAATTTTTATCACAACAGTGTTCTGGTTACAGGCACATTCCCAACAGACTCAAGAGCATTTCAGGTTTCCAATGGAACAAGCTGCAATGTAAAAAACAATATAGTGGCAAATTTCAGCGGGGGGTATGCTATTTACACTGACACATCATCATATAAATCTGACTTCAATAATCTTTATACTACCGGCACTTATTTGGGATTGTATGGCAACACCTCTGTCAAAGCGATAGATTTGCCAGACTGGATTACCAAATCGCACAGAGACAGTAATTCTGTCAGCATGAATCCTGAATTTATTTCGTTGACCGACCTGCACACCTATTGTATTCCAATGGACAATCTGGGAACACCATTATCGATAACTACTGATATCGATGGTGAACCCCGAAGCACTGTGCATCCCGACCTGGGAGCCGATGAGTACACGCTGTATAATGAAAATGCAGGAGTGGTAGAAATATCCGAACCACTTTCAGTACCCTATCCCATAAAAGACACTATTTATTCTGCAAAAGTCAGGATCAAGAATTTTGGTATCGACACGCTGAATAAAGTAACCATTAATTGGTCGGTCAACAATGTTCTTCAAACACCATTTTTATGGACCGGATTAGTACTCCCTGGTGAAATTTCGGACAGTATTGCTATCGGCAATATGTTTTTCCCCAGCCCGGGAACGGCAACTATCAAGGCTTGGACAAGTTTGCCCAATGACTCAGCCGATGAGTATGTTGCCAATGACAGTCTGTCAAAAACATACACAATCTGTTCACTTGTTTTCGCAGGCAATTACACCATTGATCCGGGCCTTCCGACAGGCGGGAATAACTATCAGTATTTCGATGAAGTGATTGATATATTGAATGAATGCGGGGTGCATGACACAACGGTTTTCAATATTGCAAACGGCATTTATGACACTTTGCTCACTTTTCCGAAAACAATTCCCGGAATGAGCAGTACAGCTCCCATCACGTTCCAATCTGCTTCCGGAAACCCAACAGATGTGGTATTGCAGCAAAATTCCATATCCGATATAAAGAACTATATCATAGAAATCAACGGAGCACATCACCTGTCATTCCGTAACATGACGCTGCGTGCATTGGGCTCCAACTACGGAAACTGTTTCAGAATCGGGAACAATGCCGGATTCATTGAGATTGAAGGCAATATCCTTGAAGGTCAGGCAACAAATTCCACAAGTGCCGAAATGGCTCTGATCCGCGATTTATCAGGTACAAACGACAGTTGCCTAATAATCAGAAACAATGTTTTCAATCGCGGATCCTGCGGAATTTATAGTGAAGGAATCGGATCCACATCTCTGACCAATACCATCACGGTTGAGAACAATCAGTTTATCGATTATAATTATAGTGGAATTTATTTATCCTGTTTTAAAAACGCTGTTCTTTCCGGCAATAACCTGAAAACAAATTCAGCATTCCCATCTTCTGTTTCTGTATCGCTTAACTATTGCGATAATTCCATTGTCAGTAAAAACAAAATCAACCAGCCCTTCAATAAGGGATTGTACTTTAATTATTGCGATGGAACTGCATCTGCAAGAAGTGAGATTTCGAACAACTTCATTTCTGTAGGAGGTTCAGTTTATGCAATCGGCTTGCATCTGAACTATTCAAATTATCAAAATGTATTTCATAACAGCATTCATTGCTGGGGTAATAATAATACATCCATAACGATCAGATTTGACAACAGCAGCGATTTTGAACTCAAGAATAATATATTGTCCAATACGGCAGATGGTAAAGTGATTTTTATAAATGGCATTACAAGCGGAACCAGTGATTACAACAATTTATATACTACCGGCCAGACTATTGGTGCCATTGAGTACTTTACTTTCTCCAACTTCACTGAATGGAGTACACAAACAGGTATGGATAATAATTCAGTAAATGAAAATCCATATTTTACTTCAACAGAAGATCTCCATATTTCAACTTTCACCTTAAATGGTGTCGGTACGCCGGTTGGCGTAACTACTGATATTGACAATGAAGCCAGGAGTCTGACAAATCCTGATATCGGAGCAGATGAATTCATTCCGTTCCCATATAATACCGGTGTCGTCAGTATATTATCGCCTCAGGATACATCTTATCTGATGCAAGACTCTGTTTATAATGCAAAAGTGCAGATTAAAAACTTTGGTCCTGACACATTGGTCAAAGCAGAAATAGAATGGTCGGTCAATGGAATCATGCAGCCATCGGTCATCTGGACAGGCACACTGCTGCCTGATGAAGTATCTGTCGATATCTTGCTTAACACCGTTTCTTTTTCAAATGTCGGAAATAACACAATCAAAGCATGGACAAAACTTCCCAACGACCACGCTGACAGTTTCATTTTCAACGACAGCTTGTCAATCGTATATTATGTCTGCAGAACAATATTTGGTGGTGTATATACCCTTGATCCAAGCCAGGCCTCTGCGGGAAACAACTACAAATACTTTTCAGATATCGTGACAGGATTAAGCACGTGCGGTGTAAGTGATACCACTGTGTTTAATATTGCTCCCGGCGTTTACGACACTTTGTTGCATTTCACTTCACCAATACCGGGAATGGGGCCCAATGCGCCCATCATACTGCAATCTGCCACAGGCAATGCTTCAGATGTAACCATTCTGCACGATGCAGCCGATGTCAGTGAAAATTATGTAGTGTATCTTGAAGGCGTCAATCATATCGCATTGAAAAATCTGACTATTCAGGCATTGGATACATCTTTCAGCAACTGTGTACGGATAGGCGGCGGCGCAACAAATATTCTGATTGAAGGAAATATTATTCAGAGTCAGGTCAGCTCAATGTTATATTGGGAAAGGTCTGCAATAATCAATGACTTTTCTGGCGCAGACAGTAATATTGTTATTAGAAACAATCAAATTTTGAATGGCGCGCTGGGCATTTATATGCGTGGTCCAACTCCCGGCAATGAAAACAATAATGTTATCGAAGGAAATATCATATCCGGATATCTTTGCTTTGGAATTAATGCAAATCATCAAAATAATCTCACTATAAACAATAACACAATTTCAACGAATTCCACATCAACTTTAAATTTTGGTGTTTATTTTAATACCTGTAATTTCTCTACTATCAGTAAAAATCATATTTCTCAGCAAAACGGATATGGCATATCTCTTAACTCATGCACTGGAAGTTCAATGTCGCACGGGAATGTAATTAATAATTTTGTTTTCATTGGAGATTCTGCCAATGCCTTTGGAATTTCTCTTGCAGGAACAGACTACTATAACATATACCATAATACAGTGCACTGCATGAGTAGTAATATTTCATCCAGCAGGTCATATTATTCAACGAGCAGCTATTATAATGAAATAAAAAACAATGTCTTTGCAAATTCAGGTGGCGGGTATGCCATTCATTGTACAACAAACAATTCCATTTCAGATTTTAATGTCCTTTACACCAACGGAGATACGCTATGCTATTATGGATCGACACCTTGCATCACCTTGTCCGATTGGAATGCAACAGCGATGAAAGACAGCAATTCGGTAAACGCTAATCCGGGGTTTGTTTCACCAACCGACCTGCACGTTACGGGATATGCCAGTAATAATTCCGGAACACCATTGTTGGTGACTGATGATATCGATGGTGAGCTTCGCGATCTTGTAACCCCCGACATTGGTGCAGATGAATTTACACCATTAATCTCCCCTGTCTACCCCGGCGACATCAGCAACGACGGGCTTGTTGACGGAAACGATTTGTTGCTGCTCGGATTGAATTACAATGTACCCGGCTCTCCGCGCGATTCGGTGAGCATTGATTGGCTTCCGCAGACCTCGTTCGATTGGGGTGCCAACATGAGCGGTGCGGCCCTAGATCTGAAATTTGCCGACTGCAACGGCGATGGCATTACGCTGTACAATGACACCATGGCCATTTCGCAAAACTACGGATTGACACACACATTCAAAACCGGCATCACACCAAACTTTCCAAAGGCAACCCCAACTGTCTCGCTGCTTTTCCCCGATACCATTACGGTGAACACACCCACCCAAATCGAAGTCGTGCTGAGCGATGCAGCAAATCCATTTACGGATCTGCACGGAATTAAATTTGATTTCAATGTGAACACAAATGTTCATATTGCCAACTTTACACTGACCGCACTGCTGGCCGCACCAGCAACGCAACTGAAGCTCCTGAAAAACACAGGCACCAATGAATATTCGCTTGCATTCACCAAAACCGACGGAACCGGATTCAACGGATATGGCTCCGCAGCTACAATCACAATGATGTTCGACAGCATTGCAGGATTGCCTTTCAATACCACAGCCACAGTTTCAAATGCTGTAAGTCTGAATTCTGATGGCACATGGAACAGTCCGACAGGGTCCGCATTATCGTTTATTCTTGCGTCAGGAACAACGGTTCAGATCAATGAAATGGAAAGTAATCTGGACCTCAACATCCACCCCAACCCCGCCTCCACACAAACCGAAATCAGTTTCACGCTCCCCGCCCCCGGCAAATGTGTGCTCACATTGCGCAACACTTTGGGCGAGCTGATTCAGACCACTACCATTGATGGCCAGAGCGGAAAGAATTCGGTGAACGTCGATCTCAGTAATCTCGGTCAGGGCATCTTTGTGTACACCCTCGAATACAAAGATGTGGTTCTGACGAGAAGGTTGTCGGTGATGAGATAAAATCTGTCACGGATTTAAAATCCGCGCCAGAAAAGTTTTTAAAATCATAATTTGAAGGGAGCACGGTGTTGCTCCCTTTTTTATTCAATTTAGAAAAGACGAAACTTAATTCGTGTACAATCGAATCCTTCAGGATCGGATATTGTTTTGCGCATAGACATCCGGCTTCACGTGATGACAAGGTCGCCTGACGCTATTATTGTTCGACATCCTCCGAATGTCATTTGCTGCGAAGAGATTTGAGCGGCTGCGAAGGTTTCCAGGAGATCCCGGGTCAGGTAATACAGAGTCCACAGATTACACTGATTTATTCGCATTCTTGTACTATTTCCGGTGCTCATGAGCTCGTGCCTTTCAGGCACTTCGGTTCACGGAAATACTTTTGTTTCAGCGGCCCCATCGCGATGACTCGGACGTCAACAATTTTTACTGCGTAATAATCATTGACTACAAAACACTTTTTCAATTATCCGTGGGAATGGCTTCAGTCGCAGGCTGCAAGACATTTTATCCGCTTAAATCCAAAGACCTGCTGCGGGCATTGTAATCCGTGCTTTCCGTGTCATCCGTGGACAAAAGAACTGGAGCGGCTGCGAAGGTTTTCGGGGAGATTCCGGGTCGCTGGAACTCTGAACAAGGAACAAGGAAGTAAGAATTTTGAAGGATCTCTACTTCAAACTTCCTTCTTCCTTCTAATTTCCTTGTTCGGTGTTCAAATTATTCCGCCAGCTTCCAAACCGTATCAATAACGGTCCCATCGACCCATTTGATGACGGCTACAGCTTCGTTGGTGAGTTTTGGTTTCTCCGGCTTACCGCAGATGGCCTCAGCTTCAGCTTTCAGTTCCTGAATGGTCTTGATCGGAAGCTTACTGTTCTTCATCTTTTCGATGAGGTCGGTGCGTTTCGGATTGATTGCAATTCCGCGCTCAGTCACAATTACATCAATCATTTCACCAGGGCCGCAGATGGTGGTTACTTCGTCAACCAACACCGGAATGCGGTCGCGGAACAGCGGAATGGGAATGATGACGGTCTTTGCATGCAGACAGTTCTGCCAGCCACCAATACCGTGAAGCAGCAAACCATCAGAGTGCGTAACAACATTACCATTGAAATTTACATCGATTTCTGTTGCTCCGAGAATCATGATGTCGGTCATCGTTGTGTAGTTGCCTTTGCTGTGATAGTTGTAGGCCTGCAGCACCGATAAATCAATGTGATTCGGGTTTTCGCGCGCAGAACGCACTGCTTCGAGATCGAAAGCCTGCGCATCAAGAATATAATCAAGTGTTCCGTTTTCGAGCATCTGCACCATGTACTTGGTACTTCCACCGAAAGCAAAGCGGGCCTTTTCGCCACGCGATTTCAGTATCTCTTCCATGTAAACACCCACTGCGAGCGATGTTCCGCCTGCACCCGCCTGCATGCCGCAACCATCGTGCAACAAACCTGCTTCATCGCAAAACTGTGCAGTCCATTCTGCCAGCAGCAAACGGTCCGGACTGCGCGTTACCTGCGTGGTTCCGGAAACAATTTTTTCGGGAATACCGATCTGATCGACAACTACAACATAGTCAACATAGTTTCCCTGCACCTGCATGGGCATACATGGAAAAGGAATCAGATTATCTGTGACAATAATTACTTTATCAGCATACATATAATCGGCCAGTGAATAGCCCAGAATACCGCATGCAGACTTTCCGCTGAGGGCATTGGCATTTCCAAACGGATCGGCAATAGGTGCCGCAACAACGGCAATATCGATATGAACTTCACCATCCTGAATGGCCTGAACGCGTCCACCATGCGAGCGAAGCACTGCGCAGCCGGTCATGCCGCCTTTGGTAGTGAATTTCCCGAGCGGGCCATTCATAGAACCTTCAATGCGGTTGATGGTGCCATCTTCGAGATATTTGATCAAAGGATCATTGCATGGAAATGATGCTGAAGGCAGCCATACGAGGTCTTTCACGCCCATTTCATGCGCAATGTCAAAAATGGTATTGCTCACTAAATCTCCATCGCGCAAATGGTGATGTGTACTGATGGTCATACCGTCTTTGAGACCGCATTTTTTCAGAGCTTCAGCGAGCGAAGAAACGGTTTTGTTTCCGTCTTCGGGATAATCGATGCAGGTTGGAATCGGTGGCGCATATTTGCGTCCGGTCGGACGATGCTGGCGCAGGCCTTTGAAAGGAACCATTTCCTGTCCGTTTACTTCGGTGGGGACTTTACGTCCTATAGCGTTTACTACGAATTTATCGCATTTTTTCATGACTAAGCGTTTTCAGTTAACATTTGTTCTTTCCAGTCAGCAGCCAGTTTGCCGAGTTTCACAGCCATGTCGATGGTGTGAATGGCGCGTTTAACCACCGGCGGATCAATCATTTTACTTCCGAGCGAAACAACACCAAGGCCTTTGGCTGTGGCGTCATCAAACGCAAGTACGATTTTTTTAGCTTTGGTGATTTCAGCTTCATCGGGACCATATGCCTCGTGAATCGGCTTGATCTGGCGCGGATGAATACAACCCATTCCAACAAAACCGAGTGACTTCGAAACGCGGATGGTGTTTTTCAGTCCATCGATATCGTCCACATCGCTGAAAACAGAGTCGATGGCCTGAACGCCGGCCGATTTGCAGGCCAGTGTGAGCAGATTGCGGGCCATGAGCGATTCGTTTCCTTCGCGTGTGCGCTGCACACCCATATCGGCAGTGAAATCCTCGAGCCCGATGGCAAGCGCCACTACATTGGGCGCGGCAGAAGCAATTTCCTTTGCCCGAAGAACGCCATCAGCACTTTCGATGATGGGCATGAGCCAGATGTTGCGATTCTTGTCTGTTGCCAGCTCTGCGATTTTTTTGTTCACCAGCTGAATCTGTTCAGCGCTTTCGATTTTTGGAATCAAAATGAGATTCACGCCATGATTGACAATAAATTTCAAATCGTCGAGACCGCGTGGAATCTGATTGATACGCACCATTTTTTCGGCGCCGTAGAAATTGACGTTGCGAAGTGCGTTACGGACCATAAAAGCCGCTTCGAATTTTTTATCCGGAGCAACGGCATCTTCCAAATCGAGGATCAGTCCATCGGGATGATGAATGCCGGCATTCAGGAACATGGCCGGCGAATTGCCCGGCAGATAAAGACGCGAAATCCGGTTGCGTTCCTTTTCAGTCTCGTACTGATTTTGTGGAAGAACCGGCAGGAGATATTCTTTCTCGGTGTCGATCAGCTGACGAATAGCCGCTTCGAGACGGGCCGCCAGCACCGGAGTGACTGCGCCGGAATCCTCGATGGAGACCTGACAGTTTTCAATTCCATAAAAACCGGCGACTTCTATGGTCACACGGATGATATCGTTGCCGTACAGAACTTTGACCTTGCTTTTCAGTTCGATCTGAATGCCTCCCTGGTCAGTAATCTGCATTTCAATCCGGCAGTCAGAGCGGACTTTGGGACCAGCGTTCCCGCATGAGACAACCACATTTTTCTTCATATAGAGTAGTATTGAATTATGGGGTCAAACTTACAAAAAATCCGGGAAAACCCCTCGAATAGTTACAAATTGCTATTACCTTTTCGGCTGCGCACCCAACATTTTGGCGTCCGCCCGACAATGATTTGCGATTCAGCGCGGACACGGAATCGTTGGGTGCTTTGGCTTGTGCCCTGACGATTCCAGGTCAGCAAGTCTTTTATCACCCTTTACTGGCTGGCGCTAAAATGTCGGGAATACCAACATTCCATAGTTCTACCGATGGGTGTAGTCTGAAAAAATGATTTGTTGGGTTTAGTCTCGAAGACTAAACCCTGCAGAAAAAACTATTAGACTACACCCAACTCAGAACATGGAATAGTTGGTGAGAGGTCTCAGCATCCGACTCATGGCTTATTCTCATTGTCGCAACGATTCCATATCCTTCGTTTTACTGCGGACGATGGAATATTGTGACGCCCGAGGCTGGCTCAAACTTCAAACTTCAGAGCAAAAACAACATTCCACCATTCCGGCCGAATAGTATCCCTCGAAGGGTTTTGAACCCTTCGAGGGATTGTTAACCGGCCGGAACGGTGGAATGTCTTAACAAACAGCTATTTTGAGTCATCCTCTGTAGGCATCTCAGCATCCGGCTACATCAAAACAAACATCACAAGCCAGATTTCGAAAAGCAGCGCAAACACCGCCAATCCACTGGCAAGGCAGCCCATTTGTTCCTGAATGGCCCACGAAATCACAAGCGCAAAAAGCAATAATGATCCGAAGAAAACAAGTACTCCCAGCACCCATCCGTTTATTCCGCCTGCCGAGGCCTTTGAATCGCTTTGCCGGCCGAGTGAATGGGGTTTGAGATCATGCATTATAATCCGTTTTGTTTCGCTTAAAGTAAATTGTATCGGACCAGGCAAATCTGATTTCAATTTTTCAGAACTTGTCAAATTTTCTGACAGTCCAATTTGATGATCATTCAAAGAGTCTTTCTGTTCAGAATTTTGAATTTCATTGTACTTGCTTATGTGCACAATCACTGAGTCGGTTTCGGTGCGAGCCAAAACAGCCACTTTGCGCAAATAGTTGAATTTCTGTTGAAGAAACATCTGATTGCATGATGAAAAAGCTACTCCTAAAAGTAGAAATACGATAATATTTCTCAATAAATGTTTTTTCATGAGGACGATGTTTTTGCGTTCGAGTCGGGTTATCTGGATGTCTAATTAATAATCATTTTGATTAGCAAAAAAGCAAGCAATACGGAAAACAGAATCCATGCACCAATCACCAGACAGCCGCTATCCGATTTCGAAATCAACCGGATAAGCGCAACGGCCAGCATAAAGGCAGCAATAAACAACAGCACACCCCACAACCACCAGATTTTTGTATCATGCGCAGCCATTTTGCCATCGCTGCGATAATCAGTATTTGCTACAAGGAACTTTTGTACAAGGCGCATGGATTCTTCTGTAGCAATATATTTAATTGCGGAAAAAGAGGACGGTTTTTCGGAATGTCTTATTTGCGTAGCATTTGAAACATGGGCAAAATCAGCGTTTGGAACCTGTGTGATTTTTTGCTGCGATGATAAAACATTGTAATATTTTTCAATGTGCTTTCGGACAGTATCGGATTCGGATTTTGCAGAAACAGCAATTTTGTTCAGATGTTTGTACTGCTGACTCAGCCACGGTGACTGGCATGCAGACATAGTGAGCAAAAATAATAATCCAATTATAACTTTGAAATTCATTGCCATTTATTGCTTCAATAAAGAAGTTCCGATTGACCAAAAATACAAAATAGATATTATTCGGAACTAATTTAGAATTGAACAATATTGTGCGCGACAAAATCTTTGTTAAAAAGAATACAAATAGCAAATTATTATAGTTTCAGCGGAATAACCCAATCAAATATTTGTTACATTTACGAATACAAACTATCGCCAAATGAAAGAATGTATTCGATTAATTTTTCTCTTAGTTGTTTTTTCTGTAGCAACTATGAATGTAGTAGCACAGGAAATTCCTGAAGAGGCCCGGAAACATTTAATCCGGGGTAAAACAGCGTTTGAGATTGCGAAACAGCCGAATGATTATGTGCTGGCCATCGATGAATTCAATCAGGCCATAGCTTTAGCACCAAAATGGGATGAGCCCCATTTGCAACTGGGCAAGGTTTATGAAAAAACGAAACAGTACACAGAAGCGATTACATCCCTAAAGACTTTTATTTCGCTCACGCAAGACAATACCAAAGCCAGTGAAGCTCAGGAAAAAATTTACGAGCTCGAATTTCTGGCAGAACAAACACTTACAAATGAGTCTATCGTAACCATATTATGCGAAGGATTCAGCAGTTGGGAAAAGTCAGGCGATCAGCTCTACTGGCCATATTTCACAGCTGCTAAATTTGAAAAAACAAGCGACAATTCCGTTCAACTCAAAAGAACAATGTATGGAAATGAAGGAGGTGTATTTTTCAGTGTCGACGTTAATCTGACCATCACGGACCCCATATTGAAATTCACCACTTATTCCGATCAATGCACGCCATCATGCCCATACAATATCAGCAATGAAATTGAATTTGTTTCGAAAAAGGAAATCATCTACCGACAAACGTTGATGCCAATAATGCCGAATTCGCAATCAACCAAAGTTGAGAAACTGACCGCAAAATTCAGTAAAAAATAAGCAGGCATAATCTGCATAAATATAAATCAACAAAACAACCCCACGACTATGAAACCCATTACATTTTTCGTTCTGCTGGTTACAATGATTTTATTCATGACACCGCTAAAAATGTCAGCTCAGGAAGACGTTTCCGATGCCAAAACATGTGTTGTGCTTACCTTGAAGGACTGCAGCGAATACTGCACCGGTGCTCAATGTTATCAGTTCACCAACAATTGCACCTACAAAGTAAAAGTAACCTGGAAAAGCAAACAACCCAGTGGCAAATGGATCAGTGGAGATGTGTATCTCGATCCGGGAGAAACATCAACCGAAACATACTGGTGCCCATATATTGAGGTAACCTGGAGCTATGTGAAAGCCTGATGCTGCTGTTTTTAAAATAATTCTGACCTTATGTCGGGCGTCTGTTTCATTCAACATGAAGTGTAATTTTATTGAATATTTTCAGCAACGATCAGGGTATATTTGTACAAAGTATGTCTCAAAACAATATCTTCTTCAAAAACAATATTCCATCGTCCGACTGCGACGTAGAAGCATGAGGATATGGAATCGTTGTTTTTGAAGCTGCCACGACGATTCCATATCCGCCAGCCATGGGCTAATCCTTACGAAATACGGCGGACGATGGAATATCGTAACGATTTATAATTTTGAGACAGCCTCAGAATTCAATTTGCGACTGGACTTTTTCCCATTTAAAAACAAGTAAACAAATTCATTTATGAAATCAACCCGAACAATCACCGTTATACTGTTTTTATTGGCATCGTTTGAACTTGCCGGCACGTGCTATTCACAAGAAATACCCGAAGAAGCCCGCAAACACTACGTTCGGGGTCAGACAGCCATCGAAATGATTGAGAGTGAAGTCGACTATGCTGACGTTGTCCTGGAATTTGAAACAGCCATACAACTGGCACCAGCCTGGGCAGACCCGCATTATGATCTGGGAATGTTTCAGGACAAAATCGGGAAATATGATGACGCCATATCTCATTTAAAAAAATATCTCGAACTGGCTCCGCAGGCACCAAATGCGAGTCAGGTGCAAAGCCAGATTTATAAAATCGAATTTAAAAAAGAGAAAACAAGCGATAAGCAAATGATGATCGATTTGATTGTAAACGGGAAAAAATCTGTGATCGGTAGCTTCAGGGGAGGAATGTGTTATCCTGCAGATTTCTATTTAAAAGCAGATGAAATATTTGTGGATATTAACTGCGCCAGTTCGGCTCAATCTTACGGACAGACCGTTCCGGTAATGTTCGATGGCACAACATTGTCATTTACATATTACAATTATGTTTGTCCTACAGCAACTGCATTGGACATGTGGCCTTGCGAGGAGCGTATTGAAATGGTTGGTACAGTGACGTCGAAAAATCCTTTACGATTCGACATGAAACAAAAAGTCACGCTTACAAAAACAGAAGACTCCGGGAATAACTATGAAGGCGTATGGGAGTTTACAAAGTAAAGTCTGTCTAAAAATGATGCGCTGTTCTCAGATAGTATCATGCAACTTTGATTATTTATGAACCATTATAAAAAAGTTAAGGGATCGAAAAGTCAAGTATTGTCAGTTCCCTAGCTGCTACAAAATATCATATTCAATTCTTAATCCACGCACAATCAACTGCTTTACTTAGAGAAGCAAAATTTCTACACAATTATATTAGCCGATTAACGATTATTAACATCCATAATTGTAAATATGATTAATTTTGCAGTCCTAAAATTGACAAAAATCAATAACATGAGTTTTCGGATCGTAGTAATGGCAAAACAGGTACCTGACACCCGCAATGTGGGTAAGGATGCCATGAAGGCTGATGGCACGGTGAACCGTGCAGCCCTGCCTGCAATATTCAACCCTGAGGATTTAAACGCACTGGAGATGGCACTCCGCATCAAAGATCAGATGGCCGACTGCGAAGTGGTCATTGTGACGATGGGGCCACCCCGTGCTGCCGACATCATCAGGGAAAGCATGTTCCGCGGCGCTGACCGTGGCATTTTAATTACTGACCGACGCTTTGCCGGCAGCGACACCCTCGCAACTTCGTATGCTATCTCGATGGCAGTGCGCAAGCTGTTCCCGGTGAACCTCGTCATCGCTGGCCGCCAGGCCATTGATGGAGACACCGCTCAGGTTGGCCCGCAGGTAGCCGAGAAATTGAAATTTCCTCAGATTACCTATGCCGAAGAAGTTGTGGCCGTAGATTCAACCTCTATTACCATCAAACGCCGCCTCGAAAGAGGAATCGAGATAGTAAAAACACAGTATCCTGCGGTAATTACGGTTCACGGATCGGCTCCGGCCTGTCGCACCCGCAATGCCCGCCGGCTTATGAAATTCAAAAAAGCTCGCACCGTCACCGAATTACAGGAACAGTCGCTCGATTACACCAACCTGTTCGACAAATGTCCGTACCTGAGCATTCAGGAATGGAGTGTCGATGACATCCAGGCCGACACAACATGGCTCGGGCTCAGCGGTTCACCCACCAAGGTGAAGAAAATCGAGAATGTGGTTTTCACTGCCAAGGAGTCTCTCAAAATGAATGGAACCGACGAAGACGTGAATCATCTGATGAAAACCCTCATCGATGCTCATATTATTGGATAATTAAAATCAGAAGAATCGTGAACAACGTATTTATATATTGTGAATTGACCGAGGAAAACACCGTGGCTGATGTCAGCCTCGAATTGTGTTCGAAAGGCCGCAAGCTGGCCAATGACCTTGGTGTTAAACTCGAAGCGGTTGTCATTGGCAATGTTGGCGAAGAAATCGCATCACAGCTTTCACCTTTTGGTGTAGATGTTTTGCATTTGGCAAAAGACAAGCGCCTGACCCCTTACACTACCATGCCTCACGCAGCCATCGTTTGCGGCATATTCAATCAGGAAAAACCTGAGATTGCATTGTTCGGTGCTACATCGGTTGGCCGCGATCTGGCTCCCCGTGTGGCTTCGGAACTGCGCTGCGGTTTGACAGCTGACTGCACATCGCTCGAAATCGGCGATCACAGCGAAGCCAAATCCGGCAAGGAATACAAAAATCTGCTCTATCAGATTCGCCCGGCTTTCGGCGGAAATATCATTGCAACCATCATCAATCCTGAGACCCGTCCGCAAATGGCAACGGTCCGCGAAGGCGTGATGAAAAAAGAAACAGTGGCAAACGCAGGCACCATCAGCATTAAGAATGTGGATGTAAACAAAATGGTTTCGTCCGAACTGTATGCGGTTGAAATTATTGAGCGCCACATCGAAGCTCAGAAAATAAACATCAAAAACGCCAACATAATTGTGGCCGGCGGTTACGGAGTTGGTTCAAAAGACAATTTCAAAATGCTGTTCGAACTGGCCGAAGCGCTGGGTGGCGAAGTAGGTGCCTCAAGAGCCGCAGTAGATGCGGGCTACGTGGAACACGAACGTCAGATTGGGCAAACCGGTGTCACCGTTCGTCCGAAGCTCTACATTGCATGCGGAATCTCTGGAGCAGTGCAGCATCGCGCTGGCATGACCGAATCTGCAACCATCATTTCCATCAACAACGATCCAAATGCGCCCATTAATAATGTAGCTGACTATGTTATTAACGCTGACATTTCGGACGTTCTGCCAAGAATGATAAAATATTACAGGTCCAATTCCAAATAAGACTCTATGGAAAACTATTATAACGACAACAAAGCGCTCCATTTCCATTTGTTTAACCCGCTGATGGAAAAGATCGTCAGGATCAAGGAAAATAATTTTGCTGAAAAAGACGAGTATGATTATGCTCCTCAGGATTTCGAGGATGCCATGGATAACTATGAAAAAGTCCTTGAAATCATGGGCGAAATTGCAGGCGAAATCATGGCTCCCAATGCCGAAGAAGTAGATCACGAAGGTCCGCACATTGAAAACAATGAAGTGATTTATGCAAAAGGCACAGCGCAGAATCTGAAAGCTTTATCCGATGCACAGGTGGTTGGTATGGCGATCCCGAGAAAATACAAAGGTCTGAATTTCCCGATTCTGCCGATTGTTATGAGCAACGAAATTGTTGCCCGTGCCGACGCCAGTTTCAGCAACATCTGGGGTTTGCAGGACTGTGCCGATACTCTTCACGAATTTGCGAGCGAGGAAATAAAACAGAAATTTCTGCCCATGTTTTGCGAAGGAAAAACCGCAGCCATGGATCTTACCGAACCTGATGCAGGAAGCGACCTTCAGGCTGTTCAGCTTAAAGCCACTTTCAGCGAAAAAGACAATTGCTGGTATCTGGATGGCGTGAAACGTTTCATCACCAACGGCGATGCCGACATTGCGCTTGTCATGGCCCGCTCCGAAGAAGGAACCAAAGACGCCCGCGGTATTTCATTGTTTGTGTACGACCGGAGAGAAAACAAAGTGATTATCCGCCGCCTCGAAAATAAATTAGGTATCAAGGGCTCCCCCACCTGCGAACTCGTGTTTAAGCACGCGCCTGCACAGCTGGTTGGCGAACGCCGCATGGGTCTGCTCAAATATGTGATGTCGCTCATGAACGCAGCTCGTCTGGGTGTTGCCGCTCAGGGCACAGGAATCTCCGAAGCCGCTTACCGTGCGGCATACGCTTATGCCAAAGAAAGAGAACAGTTCGGAAAAGCCATCATTGAATTTGCTCCGGTTTACGAAATGCTGGCCATGATGCGCGCTAAGATTGATTCTTCACGGGCATTGTTGTACGAGACCAGTCGCTATGTTGATATTTATAAAGGCCTGTCATTTAAATCGCTCGAGGAAAAACTCGACAACGACGAGCGCAACGAATTGAAGCATTATCAGCGGCTTTCCGACATCATGACCCCGCTCACAAAACTATTCACAACTGAATACAGCAATCAGGTGGCCTACGACGCCATTCAGGTTCTCGGTGGCTCTGGCTATATGAAAGACTATCCGGTGGAACGCTATTATCGCGATGCGCGAATCACGAATATATACGAAGGTACTTCACAGCTGCAGGTGGTTGCTGCCGTCAAAGGCGTCATCAACGGAGCATTCCAGAGTCTTATGGAAGACAAAGCACGCATTGCAGTGAAACCCGAGCTGAAATATCTGATGGATATTCTTGCCAAGATGCAGGATCAGTTTGTCAAGACTGTTGACAAGATCAAGGAAAAAAATCATGCAGAGCTTCTTGATTTCCACGCACGTCGTCTGGTTGAAATGGCAGGTCACATCATTTCCGGATACCTGCTTGTTCACGATGCCAACAAAGAAGATATGTTTGCGAAATCAGCCGATATTTACGTACGCTACGGCCGCTCGCATAACATCGCTGCTGCGCACTACATCTCGCACACCGACGAAGAAGACCTGAGCTCTTACAACATCGATTAATTATTTTTTGAAATATTACTGCCAATATAAAAGCCGGATTTGTTCCGGCTTTTTTTTGTGCTGCCACAAAGACACAAAGCAAGGAGTAGAATGCCTTCTCCAACCTCTCTGCGTCGCTGCAAGCGACCTGAGTGCGTTGGAGAAACACCATGGCGCAGATATGTTTTCCGTGACATGGCTGTCTGCAGCACAAGAGAAGGTTTGGCGAAGTCTTCAAAAATATTTTTGCCGGGTTGAGTCTGGAGACTCAACCCAACAGATTTTTCATTAAAGACTTCGCCCAACTTCTACCTGCTGTCATCCTGAGACATCCAGCGATGCGCGTTTTGCAACCTAAATAAAAAATGACAAAAAAGCTGCTGTCACGCTGAGACCCGCCGCTGTCAAATTGAGCCCTGCCTGCTGTCACACTGAGCGGAGTCGAAGTGTCGTAGCAGGATAAACTCCGTCGAAATGTCGGCAGCGGGATAAACTCCGTCGAAGCGTCGGCAGCGAAAATCAACAGAAGAAAAGTCACACGAACTCTGAACACTGAACAAGGAAGTGAGAATATTGAAGTAAATTCACTTCAAACTTACTTCTCACTTCAAATTTCCTTGTTCCTTGTTCAATATTCTACAGATTTTCAAGAATAAAATTCGTCATCTTGTTATACAAATGAAAGCGCGTGTAGCCGCCATAGATGCCGTGGTTCTTGTTCGGATATAAAAACATGTCGAATTCGCGATTGGCATTCACAAGCGCTGAAACCAGATCCATGCTGTTCTGCACATGCACATTGTCGTCAGTGGTACCATGCACAAGCAAATATTTCCCTTTGAGTTTCTTCACAAAATTAATGGGGGAATTGCTATCGTATCCTTCGGCATTTTCCTGCGGAGTGCGCATGAAACGCTCGGTGTAGATGTTGTCGTAGTAGCGCCAGTTGGTCACCGGAGCAACCGCAATTCCTGTTTTGAAATATTCATTTCCTTTGGTCATACAGAGCGTTGAAAGATATCCGCCGAAACTCCAGCCAAACGCGCCAATGCGGCTCTTGTCAACGAAATCGAGCGTTCCAAGATATTTTGCTGCTTCAATCTGATCGGCCACTTCGTGTTTACCAAGCTGCATGTAGGTGCATTTTTTAAATTCTTCGCCACGACCACCAGTGCCGCGATTATCGACGGAGACAACGATGTAGCCCTTCTGTGCCAGCATCTGAAACCATGCGAAATCGAAATAACCAAAACTATTTTCAACGGTATTCACACCGGGGCCGCCATACATGTACATAAACACAGGATATTTTTTTCCTTTTTCCATATTGGCCGGCTTTATCATCCAGCCATTGAGCTCAACGTTTTCAGAGGTTTTGAAAGTGAAAAATTCTTCATTCGAAAAACCATATTCCTTCATTTTTGAATTCAGATTGGCATTGTCTTCAAGCACGAGTTGTTCCTTGCCTCTGTTATCACGGATGGTATATTTCGGCGCTGTGTTCGCATCGGACCAATTATCAATGTAGTATGCAAAGTCGCTGCTGAAGGTCACACTGTGCGACCCGAGGTCTGATGATATTTTCTTTTTTGATCCGTCGAACGACACTGAATACAGCATTTTATTCATCGGGCCGTCTTCGAAAGAAACATAATACACCACTTTATTTTTTTCGTCGATGCCTGAAACCTCAGCTATATCCCAGTCTCCAGATGTCAACTGCTTTTTCAGTTTTCCATCCATGCCATAATAGTAGATGTGATTATATCCGCTTTTTTCAGAAGTGAAAATAAATCCGCTGCCATCTTTCAGAAATTTTGTGTTGTCGAAAATATCCACATAGTATTTGTTGTCTTCGGCCAGCAGCACGCTGGATGAGCCTGATGCTGCATCAGCCAGCAACAAATCGAGATGATTCTGCAAACGATTCATGCGAAACATTACCAACTTGCCCGGCTGATAAGTCCAGTAAATTCGCGGGATGTACTGATCTGTTTCTGTGCCGGCATCCATTTTTACCGATTTTCCGGCAGCCACATCATACACGAAAATATCCACCAGTGAATTATCTTCGCCTGCTTTTGGATATTTGTATTTGTATTCTTCGGGATACAATTCGCCATGAAATGTGAGTGTAAATTCTTTTACCTTCGATTCATCCATGCGGTAATAAGCAATGTGTTTCCCGTCAGGGGACCACTCAAAGCCTTTGGTGATGCCGAATTCCTCCTCATATACCCAATCCATGGTGCCATAAATTATTTTATTCATTTCACCATCGGTTGATATGGCAGTTTCTTTTCCGGCAGTCATATCATAAACATACAAATTGTTGTCGCGCACATAGGCCACTTTTTTCCCGTCAGGGCTGAAGTCTGGCAGACGCACATTGCCTTCACCGGGAATCTTTGTCAGCGACTCGCTTTTAAAATTATATACATAGTAATCGCCTTTCACACTGTGGCGATAAATGGCTTCGGTATTGGCTCCGATGAGTAAAAGCGTAGCGTCAGAATTGAAAGAATATTCATCAATCCCGCTCAATTCCTTGAGTTTAGGATTATCGAGACCAATAATGGTCTTGTCCATTTTTCCTGACTTGTAATTGTACAGGTTGATATTATTGTTTTCAAGCACCGTGTAACTCTGATCTATCGGATAATTCTGAATATCATAAATAGATTTCGGATAGAAAACATAATTGACCCAGATATCGGTCAGAGCGACCTGTTTCTGCGCAACTACGGCAGGTGTCAAAGCTGATACAAAAACAAAAGCAATGAGCAGGCGTGAGAATAGTTTCATGGCAATAAATATTTATTCAAAAGTAAATAAAAAACCCAACCCTTCGAAATCGTCCATACAAACCGGCAGAAAATGTCTGCAAACAGGCGCATAGCTTACGGCATAGGGCATAGGGCATGATGCGCAGAGCACAACGCATGAGGCAAAAGCCTTGGCCTCCAAAATTTCGGTGGTGCTGCCGGCTCGCATCCCCTGACGATTCCAGGTCAGTAATGCTAAGTAGTTAACCTTTTCAAACTGACGCTAAAATGTCAGAGGCACCCAACATTCTGGCGTCCGCCCGACATTCGATGCGAATAGGAGCGGTCCCGGAATCGTTGGGTGCTGTAAAGGCTCTCTCCCTGACGATTCCACGTCAGCAAGGTCTGTTTATTATTC
>MEOQ01000010.1:37964-75909 GCA_001769275.1 Bacteroidetes bacterium GWF2_43_63
CCCGGAATCGTTGGGTGCTGTAAAGGCTCTCTCCCTGACGATTCCACGTCAGCAAGGTCTGTTTATTATTCTGTACACGCTGACGGTAGAATGTCAGGGAGACGCGGCAGACTGAAAAATACCGGAAACTGACCACAACCGACCAGAAACTGAAGCAGTCTTGAAACAGGGTAGCAAATGGCTTTATCTTTACTTCAGTAATCGACCACAAAGAATCCCGTAACCCTATATATATATTTAATCTTCCTGGTGCTTTGTTCGTAAAACCTGAGAACCCGCCCCGCAAAGGCGGGTTCTTCGATTTTAGAAATCCGATTTTTGATTTTAGATTTTTGAAGTGATGTGGGATTTTGGGTGTGCAATCAGACCTTTTCGAAATTCATCTAAAAACTTCCTTTATCAAATTTCAATTCAAAAAATTCATACATCATCCTTCCGATCGCAAATCAAAAATCTCAAATCATATATCGTAAATCATTACCTTTGCACCATGAGCGACATCAACCCCAATCTGGATGCAAATGGCAACGCCATGACGCCCACAGAGCGCGAAATAGAACGCGTGCTGCGGCCGGGCGATTTCCATGAATTCATGGGCCAGAAACAGGTGGTCGATAATTTATTGGTGTTTGTTCATGCAGCGCGCCAACGCGGCGAAGCGCTCGATCACACCCTCCTCCACGGCCCTCCGGGACTTGGGAAAACAACGTTGTCGCACATTCTGGCAACAGAAATGGGTGTCAATATCAAGATTACCAGTGGACCTGTAATTGAAAAACCAGGCGACCTGGCCGGACTGCTGACATCACTCGAAGCAAACGATGTTTTGTTTATTGACGAAATCCACCGGCTGAGCTCGGTTGTAGAAGAGTATCTCTACTCAGCCATGGAGGATTACCGCATCGACATTATGATTGAGACCGGTCCGAATGCGCGCAGCGTTCAGATCAAACTCAATCCTTTCACGCTCATAGGCGCCACCACCCGCAGCGGATTGCTCACTGCCCCGCTCCGCTCCCGCTTTGGCATCAATGCGCGACTTGATTATTACGATAATGAAACACTGCAGCGCATTGTTATCAGGTCGGCCGGCATTTTAAAAATCAGCATCGACGATAAAGCGTCATCTGAAATATCGCGCCGCAGCCGCGGTACGCCCCGTATTGCGAACCTCTTGCTGCGCCGCGTTCGCGACTTTGCTCAGATTAAAGGCGACGGAAATATTGATTTACCAATTACTGAATACGCGTTGAGCGCACTCAATATTGATAAAAACGGACTCGACGAAATGGACATCCGGATACTGGATACCATCATCGGGAAATTCAGGGGCGGGCCAGTTGGGCTCACCACCATTGCCACTGCCGTAGGCGAAGATGCCGGCACCATCGAAGAAGTGTATGAGCCATTTTTAATTCAGCAGGGTTATCTCATGCGCACCCCACGCGGTCGCGAAGTAACGCCCATGGCCTACATCCATCTTGGCAAAAAACGTCCTGCCACCGACGGACGACTGTTTGACGATTTCTGATTTATGGCAGGCGTGGAAAATAAAGGACTACTGGCATACAACAAACAACTCGACGGACTTCGCTGCTTTGCAGTTCTTGGTGTTCTGATTCTTCATTTCGTACGCTTCGACAATATTTACATTAGTCGCATTCCATTCGGACAAGGCGTGAATCTGTTTTTTGTTATCAGCGGATTTCTGATTACCCGAATACTGCTTTTGAACAAGGAAAGCATGAAGGCCGGGAAAACAAGTGCGGGAAAAATTCTGAAATCGTTTTACATCCGCAGGACATTGCGCATTTTCCCCATCTACTATTTGACTATTTTCTTTTTGTTTGCCGTAAATTTTCAAAACACGCGTGATGTTTTTCCGTGGTTGGTTTCGTACACTGTAAACATTTATCATTCGCTCGATCTGCCGTATATTGGCTCATTCAACCATTTGTGGTCGCTCGCGGTTGAAGAACAGTTCTATTTGCTCTGGCCTTTTCTGATGCTGATAATTCCATCAAAACACATCGGAAAATTTATTGTTTTTGTTATTGCATCGTCGCTCGCTTTTAAGATATATTGGTTTTCGAATTATGGTTACACCGGTGTTATCAATTCGTTCACGCTGAGCTGCGCCGACTCACTTGGCTTTGGGGCTCTTATTGCCTGGTGGAGTGTTTACAAGCCTGACTTCAGTAAGCGGATAGGCCGTATGTGGTATTTTATTCCACTTGCGACAATACCATTTATTTATGTTGTCATATATCCGCGCGGTAACGAAGATGCAGCTTTCGTTTTAAACAATTTCCTCTATTCTCTCTTTGCATTCTTCATTGTTTTGCGTGCCTCGCAGGAAAAATTCAGCAAACCAATTGCATTTATTCTTGAAAATCCAGTGGTGCGCCATATTGGAAAAATTAGTTACGGCATTTATTTATATCACTTTTTTATGCCTGATGTTTATTATTATTTCAATAAGTATTTTCCAAACCGGTTTCCGAATGAATACGAAATTCAAATGCCCTTCTATTTCATTGGAGCCCTGATTATTGCTCAGCTTTCGTGGATGCTTATTGAGAAGCCAATTTTGAAGTTTAAGGATCGACTGAGCGAAACTGAGAAAAAGAAACTTCAAGCTAAAAATAATTCCATCTGAAGATTTAGAGACTGTCTGAAAACAGTTGCAATGGATTATTGTTTTAAAAAACTGCGTTTTAAGACAGCCGCTGAAATAATACAAACACGACCTCAGAGAGGTCGCATATTTACAAACACTTTCGGAGACGCAGTTCCCTGTATTCGACTCTTCCGGAGTCGTGGTTTTGTTTGATTATGGGCTACAGATATATGACTCCTCCGGAGTCGTCCAAAAATCGATTGACCTGATTTATAAATCACTTTGGTATAATACAAAAAGGGCTACACTCAGCTCTGGATCATGGAATAGGGACGAAAAAAACAGAGATGCTTTTTAAAACACCTCTGCCATAAAAAAAACTGAAAGTTGCAATTCTTATAAATGCAGAAATCGCAATAATTATTTTGCCATGTAATCCATCACTTTGTTGAGGATGTCTGCTGCTTTGGTCAAGTCAGCATTTTTGTCGAACACGCTAACATAGATGTCAAGATAAACCTTGTCGACAACAGCAGCAGCATAGTACTTGTTGTAATTTTTCTGTCCACCCACCTGATCTGAAACGTTTTTAATGAGCATGTAGCGAAAAGTCATTTTACCTTTCACTATTTCAGTCCAATCTTCAAGGGTTACGCCCGCTTTGTCTTTGTACATTTTCGTCTGCACTTTTTCGAAATCCTCCAGCGATGCAACGCAAATATCTTCCTTGTTGCCAAGCAAATCAACATTACCTGCATTCACGTTAATCTTGTCGGCGCCTTTGTCTTTACCATTTTTAATCGAATAGCCGTAATAGAAATACTTGCTGGTAGTATCGACAGAAACATTTGAAGAACTCAACTCGAGCCCTTCTATTTTCAGATTCTTCGCCAGATTGTTGAAGTAAGCATAGTCTTTGACAACAGCCACTTCTTCAACTTTAGTAGTGTCTTTAATCTCTTCCTTTTTTTCTTCCTTCGTTCCGCCACATGAAATAAGAACTGCCAGTGAAATCAGCAATGACAATGAGATAATTGTTTTCTTCATGGTTTTTTGTTTTAGTTAAAATGAGATGAACTGTCAAAGATAGTTTTCGAAAACGCTATTGTCAATAGTGCTGACAAAATAGTTATTCTTTAATGAAGCTATTTCTCCACAAGGTGCTTTCTGTCAACAATTGAAGGTGATAATAACCAGGATTGAGATTCCTGACATCAATCACCGGCTCCCGGATCAATTCATGGAAAACGACGCGGCCACTTAGGTCTGTCACTGTTGCCATGACCGGCCAAGCAATATTTTTTATCTGAAATGAGATTGTTTCTGTTGCCGGATTTGGATATACATTGACTTCTGAAAACATGTTTTCATTCAAAGACATATTTCGCAATGAATCAATATAGGTAACCGTTGACGAAGCGCTCATACCATCGCGGATCACAACCTGCAGAACTGGAATTGAATATCCGTGCGCATACCATTTGTACTCTGTTTCGGTGCGGTCCATCGGAAATCCCATGCCGTATGCTTCGTAATACAATGAATCATGAATTTCGCTATAGCTCAAAATCCGCAATGCATCAAAGGTTCCAAACGGAGTGATAAGTGTTCCCCAACCATCGATTGAGTTGTAGCGTGTGCGTTCTTCGCTGTAATAGCCAAGTGTTGGAATGGTGGCATTAAAAGCAGAAAAGCAGGTGTCCATATTTCCGAATGCTGCCGGCAGCATGACAATGGTATCCATCGGATTGTACAGCACCGGCAGTGGAGCGGAGTTGATGGTCAGACCCGCGCCAACCTGAATATACGCATCGGATTGAATTTTATAAAATGCATAAAAATTCTCGATAGTTACTGTTGGCATCGGGCTTTCGTAATCCTGATAATTGGCCACGTCGGCATCGTGTTCCGGATCGGTAAATGAATTGTTGAATGCTGCAATATACGTCAGTGGCAGCGAAGTATTCGAGGCCGAAATAAATTCAATGGTATCCTGCGATTGGGGCACCATTTGCGAAAAATCCCAACTGTAGTTGGCACCGGTCGACACAAAATCATACGTACCCAAATCGTTCAGAATGCTCACCACATAAGTGTTTCCGGTAGATGGAAAATCACTTTCAGAAAGCGTAATCTGCGAAAAAGACTGAAGTGAAATTAAAATAAAACTGGCAAGGAAAAATTTCTTCATGGGGGTATTTTTTTACAAATATAGGAGGTTTTGGGATTTATTTTGTCAAAATTGTATCTTTGTTTCAGTTAGTTTATTGCTGACTAAATGTGAAACATTCCCTATTCGGATATCACTTTGACAAATAAAATTTGAATAAATTACAATGAGAACAGCAATTGTAATATTATTGACCATAATCACAATCAGTACTTTTGGGCAAAAAGATCCGGAGCTAAAGCATCTGGTTGAGTCATTCGAAAATCCCATCTGGAAGTTCAAATCTGACTTTTTTCAGGACTACTGTAATATCAATGAAATCTATAGATATGATTCTGTTCTTGTGATAAAAGGTGGAAGTGAAGAAGGATGTGAACAAGGAGTGATGTACGGAATAAACAGCAATACTGAAAAAACAATATGGCAAACAGACCTGGAGCCATATCAGGGAGATTACTACTTTCATTCAGGCAATATTGTTTTTACACTGGAAAACACACTTCACTGTCTGGACATCAATACAGGAAAAGAAAAATGGACATTTGAAACGCCGGATAAGACATCGGATTTTCTCAGTCTTTACTTTATAGACGGCCTGATCTACTGCCTTTTCAGCAATCTGTACTCTTCTTCACTTTATTATTCAGGAACCGACTCAAAAACCAATTATGATTCACTTGTAGTTAACAGTTTGATTGCATTGGATGAAAATACAGGTAAAGAAAACTGGATCATTGGAGACATAGGTCACAAACAGGCATGGAAAATCAATTATATAAACAATTGTATTCTTGTTCTTATTAGTCATCAGGCCATTTCAGCTTTCGATACCAGAAAGAAACAGGAACTATGGCGCCTGAATCAGGCTTCGCATCCGGACTGGTCGGACCAGGGTTCTCACTTCGAATTGAAAGATACGGTTGTTCAGTACAAGTTCCTATATGGCACGGGAGATACAATTTTTCTTGACAGAAAGGTTTCTTCAATTGATTTTCATAATGGCAAGGAGACAATAATAGCTGTTGATCTTAAATCGGGAGTTATTATCAACGAATTCTTCGCCGGCGAATTAAACAAGTGCATTATGGAATACGATCATGTATTATCATGCATCGGCCCGGAAAACAACATTTTGTTTCTCAAACGTACGAATATTGAGGCACAAAACCAATGCTATGGTGATGCGGATTATTCACTGGTGTGCATTGACATGAAACAATGCACCCAAAAATGGGAATACAATCTGTCAGAAAATAATGAAAAATATGATGTCCGAAATCATAATACAACTTTGCTGGCAGACTCCTCGGATACTTATTTACTGATTAAAAACGAAATCATTCGCTTCTCTTCAAAAAACGGTGAAATTATCTGGCGAAAAGAAATTAAAAGTCAAACTGCTTCAGATATTATCCTTATAAATAATTATATTTTTTGCAGTACCTTTTCCTGGAATAATGATATTTACAAAGTAAATTCTGTGGTTTTCAAAAAAGCCAATCCTTCAAAAACTGAGTTGATAAAGGCAGGTTGGTACAACATGTATAAAGACAAAAATAAAAACTCCTGGTATTCCATTAATGATATGAATGAGGTGATAAAGATATGCACGGAAGCTGAAAAATGAGTATATAATTTGATTAATTAAAAAGTTTGTATATGATTCATATTTGGTGTATATTTGCACCACCAGACACGACAATATGAAACGACAAAGCATTTCATTTTCAGAGCCCAATGATGAGTGGTTGAATAGCCAGATTGCCAACAAAGAATACTCCAGCCGAAGTGAACTGGTTAACGATCTCATTCGTCAGGCCCGAAAACAGCAGAAACAAATTGATTGGATCAGATTAAAAATTGAGAAAGCAGAGAAGAGCGGATTTACAACAGATAGCAAAACGCAAATTCTCAAGCAATCCAAAGATCTGTTGAATGAATAAATTCAAATTGACTAATGCCGCAAAAGAAGACCTCATCAGAATTCATCAATACGGGGTGAAACAATTTGGCATGCGTCAGGCTGATAAATATTTCGAATCTTTCTTCGATCATTTTGAAATGATTGTTGAAAGGCCATTCTCTTTTGAATCAGTTGATTTAATAAAACAAGGATACCGACGTTGTGTTTGTGGAGTCGATAGTATTTATTTCAGGATGAATGATGATGTTGTTGAAATTATGACAATCATTGGACGGCAGGATTTGGGACAATTACCAGACATTACTAAATATGATTGAGCAAAAAATCGAGCTCACTAACTTTTATTAATTCGAATAATAAAGCAACTTTTTTAAGGAATAATAATGTGAAAATTATTTTTGACAAACTACAAAAAGATGAGCAATACGCTGTTTCAGGCAGTGAAATCAAACTGCTGTGGTCAGTAATTCCTAAAGAATGGGTAGCAGGAATTAAACTGATACATTTTTTAGGGCAGAATGCCAGAAAATCCAGATTTGAACGCCCTGTAAACCGGGTATTACTTTCGAACAAACTCAATATCTGTGCAACCGGATTTTCAGAAAATGAAATTATCACACAAATTCTTATTGAATTGGTTCAGGACTCAGGTGATGCAAATCTTCGGGCCGCATCTTACAATAAATTGACAAAGAAACAAACTGCGAAAATTCACGAAATAATTGAACCATATCTGCACCTATATTTTGAAATGAAACAAAAACTAACTTTCGAAAGGCCTATGAAAAAATCATGACACACCATTCAAATTATTGGAAATTTTGCAGAATTGCATTTGTGGCAACAGCCTTGACCTAATTCTTGACCTTGTTCTCGACCTCGAAACTATTTCTTCTTATTCTCCACCATCGGAACAAAACGAAACAAACCATGCTCCTTCGCGATAAAAGTGTTGTCGGGCTGACGCGTAATGGTTTTCATCACCTGAACACCGGATGAATCGCCTACCGGAATAACCAGAATGCCTCCGGGTTTCAATTGTTGCAATAATGCATCAGGAACCACGGGTGCAGCTGCAGTCACAATGATGCGGTCAAACGGCGCGTAAGTCGGCAGCCCTTTGTAGCCATCGCCATAAAACAATTTGGGAATGTAGCCAATGGCCGGCAGAAATACTTTAGTCCGGTCGTAAAGCGCTTTCACACGTTCGATAGAAAAAACTTTTGCACCGAGCTCCATGAGTACAATGGCCTGATAGCCAGATCCGGTGCCGATTTCCATCACTTTCATCAGTGGTTTTATTTCCAGCAGCTGACTCTGAAAAGCAACAGTATATGGCTGACTGATGGTCTGGTCTTCGCCAATTGGAAAAGCTTTGTCTTGGTAGGCAAATTCTACAAAACTGCTGTCCAAAAAGAAATGACGCGGAATCTTACCAATGGCATCCAGCACCCGCCTGTCGGTAATACCCTTCTGTTCAAGCTCCACAACCAAGCGTTTCCGCAGGCCCTGATGGCGGTAATTGTCTTCAAGAACTCTTCCTTTGAATGTTATCACGAACAGGTAATTAACAGGTTGATGCTTATAATTCACGCGAAATTACTAAAAAGGTCTGGTATTTATATCTACTTTTGCGCATTGTTAAACAAAAAACTGAACAATGCTGCGAATAGGAGTTCTTGGTGCCGGCCATCTCGGCAAAATTCACATCAAATGTCTGAAAGAACTTGACAACTATGAACTGGTAGGATTTTATGACACTGATGCTGAACGTGCAAAAGAAGTAGAAAAGGAATTTGGCATCCGCCATTTCGAAAACCGAGATGAACTGATCGATGCCGTTGATGCCGTTGACATTGTGACACCTACCATTGCCCATTTCGAAAGTGCAGCCCTGGCCTTGAAAAAATTCAAGCATGTTTTTATTGAGAAGCCGATTGTTACAACTTTGAACGAAGCCACGGCGCTTGTAAATCTGAGCCGCGAAGCCAATGTGAAAATTCAGGTTGGACACGTGGAGCGTTTCAATCCTGCATTTCTGGCAGCTCAGCCCTACATAAACAAACCCGTTTTTATTGAAACGCATCGACTGGCGCAATTCAACCCACGCGGCACCGATGTTCCGGTTGTGCTCGACCTCATGATTCATGATATTGATATTGTGCTGAGTGTTGTAAAATCGAATGTCAGAAAAGTGAGCGCCAGTGGAGTTCCGGTCATCAGCAACACGCCTGATATTGCCAACGCGCGCATTGAATTTGATAACGGTGCAGTGGCGAACCTCACTGCGAGCCGTATTTCAATGAAAAACATGCGTAAAAGCCGATTTTTCCAGAAAGATGCCTACATCAGCGTGGATTTTTTGGAGAAGAAAACCGAGATTATTCGCATGAGCGACGTGATTGATGAAAGCAAATTGCCACCGTTTGCTCTTGTTTTCGATCCGGGCAACGGCTCGTCAAAAAAGCAGATTCATATTGAAAACCCCAACATAGAAACGATAAATGCTATTAAAATGGAACTTGAAAAATTTCATGATTCCATTGTAAACAATGAACCAACGCCTGTCGGAATTCTTGACGGATACACGGCGCTGGAAGTTGCCTACAAAATCATGGAGCAGATTGATGAATCTCTTTACTTTTTTTCATAAAAAGATTTAACATTACATACTAATCTGCTTTTTTGACCGTTTCTGCAGTTACTTTACACCATGAGATTATTTGCCATTTTCATTCTGACAGCGGTCATTATGACCTCCTGCAACTGGATTAACCCATCTGAAGAAACGCCTTCGTTTGTTCAGATAGAGTCAGTTTCATTCAGCACAAACAGTACACAAGGATCTGCTAACCAGAGTTTTGTTGACGCCTGGGTGTATATTAATGGAGAAAAAATGGGAGCTTTCGAAATGCCCCTGACTTTTCCGGTACTCAAAGAAGGCACTTTTACAATACAGGTTTATCCGGGCGTGAAACTCAATGGAATTGCGAACACCCGAGCTATTTATCCCTTTGTTAAACCATGGGAAGCAACGATATCGCTGACAAAAGATTCGGTGACTGTCTTATACCCAACCACAACCTATTACGACGATCTGAATTTCAGACTGATTGAGGGTTTCGAAGATGCAGGTATGACAATCAATAGCACTACTTTAAGCGACACCATCATGCTGCGGACATCGGAACCCACCGAAATATTTGAAGGATCCTTTAGCGGATTGCTGGCGGTTGATACACAGCACGATACCATTGATGTTCGTTCAAACGCATCGTATGTTTTGCCTCAGACCGGCGCATACGTTTTCCTTGAACTGAATTTCAAAACACAGGCGCCTCTGGCAGTGGGTGTTATTGCAAATACCGGCGGACTTTCGGTTTACCACCCCATCGTTGTTTTGAATGAAACAGATACCTGGAAAAAAGTATATGTGAATCTGACTCCTGTGGTTGCACGGGAATATCAGGCAAGCAGTTTCTTTTTCTTTTTCCATATGGAACTGCCTGAAGGAATGACCGAAGCAAAGGCCTACATTGACAATGTCAAGCTAATTCATGCGGAATGAAACTGAACAGGACTAAACAAACTGCCCGTTATGTTGTCTGCGACCTTATTGGTGCGGCAGCAGCCTGGGCTGCATTGTTTTCGTTCAGAAAATTTCAGTCCGGGATGGTTTTCGAAGATTTATGGAAAGCAGTTTCACCAGATCCTAATTTCTTTCTTGGTATTTTCATCATTCCATTTTCCTGGCTGCTGTTTTATTTCATTACAGGCTTCTACAGAAATATTTTTCGCCGGTCACGCCTGCGCGAATTGGGTCAAACAGCCACTCAGACACTTATTGGAGTAACAGTGATTTTTTTCGCTTTCATTCTCGATGATCGCGTCAATTCCTTCGTCAACTATTATGAGAGTTATCTGTTTCTGCTGGTAACTCATTTCACTGCCACCTATGTCGGCCGTTTTGTAATAACATCAGCCACTGCCCGCAAAATACACAAAGGCATCTGGGGATTCCGGACATTGATTGTTGGGAACAACGGCAATGCGGTCCGCATATATGAGGACATAAGCAATCAGACACAGAGTGCCGGTAATATTTTTGTCGGATACATTCCTGTACTCGAAAATTCAAACGATAAACTTTCTGTGTATTTACCACGTCTGGGCAATATTCAGGCACTGGAATCCATTATTGATGAGCACGATATTGAAGAAGTGATTGTAGCGGTTGAACCATCGGAGCATAAAGTGATTACAGAGATTCTTAGTATTCTCGATAACACCTCTGTCGACATTAAAATTATTCCGGATTACAAAGATATTCTCGCCGGCAACGTGAAAATGAATTCCATTTTTCATGTCCCGCTTATTTATGTTTCGCGCGAGTTAATGCCGCACTGGCAGCGGGTTATCAAACGCGGAATTGATGTTCTTGCTTCCATTCTGGTCATGACTCTTTTGTCGCCATTGTATTTAATTACAGCCATCATAGTGAAATCCGGTTCCAAAGGACCGATCATCTACAGTCAGGAACGCATCGGCTTGCATGGGAAACCGTTTTTTATGCACAAATTCCGCTCGATGTGCGTGAATGCTGAGGAAAATGGGCCCGCACTTTCGAACAAAGCCGATAGCCGAATAACACCATTTGGGCGGTTCATGCGTAAATACCGGCTCGATGAATTGCCTCAGTTCTACAATGTGCTTATTGGCAATATGTCGCTTGTAGGTCCCCGTCCTGAACGAAAATTTTTCATTGATAAAATAGTGCAACAGGCGCCGTATTACCGGCTCCTTCAAAAAATAAAACCGGGCATCACAAGCTGGGGTCAGGTAAAATATGGATATGCTGAGAATGTGGATCAAATGATTGAGCGTCTAAAATATGACATTCTCTACATTGAAAATATCTCCTTGGCAATGGATTTTAAAATACTGATCTACACTGTACTTATAGTGTTTCAGGGCCGCGGAAAATAATCTGATTTCCGTTTTTTTGATGCAATATTTCAAAATGACTAAAAACTCCGGAAAACACACGCTTTGGATAGCGATAATTTTTTAATTTTGCACAAAGAAATACCTATGAGTCCGAAAGACCAAAAATTCCTGCCGGAAGGCCTTACATACGATGACGTTCTTCTGGTTCCTGCTTATAGTGAAGTTTTACCGCGCGAAACATCCCTTGTTTCGAATTTTACCCGCAACATCCAGGTAAATGTACCTTTTGTTTCTGCCGCCATGGACACCGTGACGGAGTCAGCTATGGCCATTGCTATGGCTCAGGAGGGTGGTATCGGTGTCATTCACAAAAACATGACCATTGAGCAGCAAGCCATTGAGGTCACCAAGGTAAAGCGCGCCGAAAACGGAATGATCATCAATCCCATTACCATTACCGAAAACAAAACGGTTGCCGATGCACTGGCCCTCATGAGAGAGCATAAAATCGGCGGAATTCCGGTCATCGGATCCAATCAAAAGCTTGTTGGGATCGTGACCAATCGCGATCTGCGCTTCGAGAAGAAATTATCGAAACCCATCGGTTCGGTGATGACCCACGAAAACCTTGTCACTGTTCATGAATTTACCACTTTTGAGAAGGCTGAAGAAATTTTGCAGAAATATAAAATCGAGAAACTGCCCGTAGTTGATAAAAGCCACCAACTCATTGGGCTCATCACTTATAAAGACATTATTAAAATCAAAGCAAGGCCCAATGCCTGCAAGGATAAACTTGGACGTTTACGCGTAGCTGCTGCTGCTGGCATAGCGTCCAACACCCCGGAACGTGTTGCTGCACTGGTTGCCGCAGGCGTCGATGCCATTGTGATTGATACTGCTCACGGACATTCGCGCGGTGTATTGGAAATGGTGAAGACCATCCGAAAAAAATTCACGGGAATCGACCTGGTTGTTGGCAATATTGCAACCGCAGAAGCTGCACTGGCTCTGGCAAAACTTGATGTCGATGCAGTGAAAGTCGGCATTGGCCCCGGTTCTATCTGCACTACCCGCATAATTGCAGGCGTAGGTGTACCTCAGCTAACAGCAGTTTATGAAGTGGCCAAAGCATTAAAAAAATTCGGGATTCCTTTGATTGCAGATGGCGGTATCCGCTATACAGGCGACATTACAAAGGCCATTGCGGCGGGTGCTCATACGGTCATGGCGGGTTCGCTCTTCGCCGGCGTTGAAGAAAGTCCGGGCGAAACCATCATTTTCGAAGGCCGAAAATTCAAGACCTATCGTGGAATGGGCAGCATCGAGGCCATGCAGCATGGATCGAAGGACCGGTATTTTCAGGACACCGAAGACGATATCAAAAAGCTGGTGCCTGAAGGTATTGTCGGAAGACTGCCTTACAAAGGAACCCTGAGTGAAGTTATGCACCAACTCATTGGCGGACTGCGGGCCGGTATGGGTTATTGCGGTGCCCACAATATCGGTGATCTGCAAAATGCACAATTTATCAAAATCACCAATGCAGGTATCATCGAAAGCCATCCGCATGATGTAACAATCAGCCAGGATGCTCCAAATTATAGTCGTTAACACTTTTTCAAGAACTTAAATTTTCATGAACATGAAATCAGTCTTATTCTCAGCATTTCTTTTTCTCATTGCATTTAGCAGTGTTGTTGCGCAAAACGACCCCGTTCTGCTGACCATCGGAAACGAAAATGTAACCCGGTCCGAATTCCTGGCTGTTTATAACAAGAACAACGTTAAGGAAGAACCGCTGAACGAAGAAAATGTAAAAGAGTATCTTGAGCTTTTCATCAACTACAAGTTGAAAGTAAAAGAAGCTGAAGCGTTGATGCTGGACACCTCAAAATCGTTTAAAAACGAATTGGCTGGATATCGCAAACAGCTTGCTCAGCCATATCTGTCCAATCGTGAAGTTACCGACCAGTTGCTGCAGGAGGCTTATGAACGCAGTAAATGGGACATCAGAGCTTCGCATATTTTAGTGAAAGTTACGCTCAATTCATCTCCGGCTGACACTTTGAAAGCATACAACAAAATCATGGATATCCGCAAAAAGCTTGTTGCCGGCGGAAAATTCGATGAAATTGCCCGCAAGTACTCGGAAGACGAAAGCGCCAAAGACCGCCCGGGACGCGATGCTTCGACAACACTGAAGGGCAATGGCGGCGATTTGGGCTATTTCAGCGTGTTGAATCTTTACTATGAATTTGAAACTGCAGCCTACAATCTTAAAGTTGGCGAAATTAGCAAGCCAATACGTACACCGGTAGGATACCACTTGATTTTAGTTAACGACCGGAAACCAGCGTTGGGTAAAGTTCAGGCCGGACATATTCTTGTAAAAACTGTTCCCGGAAAGGAAGATTCAATAAAAGCCAGAATAGATGAAGCTTATAAAAGCATTCTGAATGGTGAAGATTTTGAAACTGTGGTGAAAAACTACTCCGATGATAAAGGGACTGTTTCAAAAGGGGGCATGTTGCCCTGGTTTGGAAGTTTCCGCATGTCTCCTGCCTTCGTTTTACCGCTTTACACCATGAAGCCGGGTGAGATTTCAAAACCTGTTGAAACCGATTACGGCTGGCATATAATCAAGCTGGTTGATGTAAAACCCATTGGCACTTTCGATGAATCCAAAAGCAATCTCAAAACACAAATTGGTCGCGACAAGCGTTCATTCATTGCACGCGACAAACTTGTCAGTAAGTTAAAAGCTGAATATCATTTTACAGCTGATGAAAAAGTGCTGAAAGAAATTGTTCCGTTAATCACAGACAGCATCTATTCTGCAAGCTGGCTGGTCCCGGCTGGAGCCGCCCTTTCCAAGACAGTTTGCACCATTGCCGGCGAGCCCTATCTGCTGAGTGATTTTGCCAATTACCTTGTACACAAACAATCTCAGATCAAACAAGGCGATGACAAATACACTTTCGTGAAAACGCTTTTTAATCAGTATTCAGAAGAAATGATTATCGAATACGAAAACGAACGTCTTGAAGGTAAGTACCCGGAATTTAAAGCCCTCATGAAAGAGTACCGCGATGGAATTCTTTTATTTGATCTGATGGACAAAAATGTCTGGTCAAAAGCAGTGAAAGACACAGCAGGCCTTAAAAGCTATTATGAAACGATAAAAGAGAACTACAAATACGGCCCGAGAGCAGAAGCTGCCATTTACACCTGCAAAGGCGAAACAGAACTCAAGGCGCTGCAGAAATTGCTGAAAAAAGCACCTAAAAAAGGTTATACCCCGGAAACCATCAGCTCTATGCTCAACAAGGACACCATCCCTGCAGTGACCTATCAGATTGTCAAAGTTGAAAAGGGCGTGAATGCACTGGTTGATCAAACCCCATGGGTGAAAAACCAGAATTCGGTGTATCGCGAAAACAATGAAATAAAACTGGTTTCAGTACTCAATCTGCTCAACCCGGAGCCCAAACCGCTGCAGGAAGTCAAAGGTCTTGTTACCGCAGAATACCAGAATTACCTAGAACAACAATGGGTAAAAGATCTTCGCAACAAGTACTCCTGGAAAGTGAATGACGAAGTACTAAAAAGTATTTATGTAAAATGATAAATTTCAGCACCTCATTTTTTGCTGCAATCAGCTTGTCGCTGATCATGCTTGTATCGTGCGGACGAAAAGATTCATCCGACACTTTACTGGCTGAGGTTGAAAATGAGCGGCTCTACCTTTCCGAAATATTAATACCTGAAAATCTTTCGCCCGAAGACAGTGTTAGTTTTTTGAAAAACATGGTCCAGAGCTGGATTGTCGAACAGTTGATGTATCTCGATGCCAGCTCAAAACTAAGCGAGCAGGAAATGCAGAAGATTGAGAAACGGATGGAACATGCCCGCAAACTTATGGTTATATCGGCACTGGAGGAAAATCTGGTTTCCGATTCCATTAAAATCACCGTCTCTGCGGAGGAAATTCAGAAGTATTACCGCGAGAACCCGGATGAATTCCAGTTAAAGGAAAACATAGTCAAGGTGATGTATCTAAAGTTGAAAAAGGCAGAAACGGATGTTGCAAAATTCAGGTCGCTTCTGAAATCGGACAATACCTCCGGGAAAGCTGAACTGGCTGCAATGGCGCGGGAAAAAGCCCTGAACTATTTTCTCGAAGACAATGTATGGCTCTATTTCAATGATATTCTGAAAGAAATTCCGATTAAAGCAGAGAATCAGGCCGATTTTCTGAAAAGCAACACTTTCTACGAAGTCTCCAACGATTCAGTCATATACCTGGTGCGATTCAACGGCTATATGCTATCCGAAAGTTCTGCCCCGCTGATTCTGGTACGCGACCGCATTGAATCTGTGCTGATTGCACGAAAGAAAAATATGCTCCTGAACGATTATCGTAATAAAATGTACGAAAATGCGTTGAAGGAGAAAAAAGTAACTCTTCACATTGACTGAACTAATGAAACAACTGATTATTCCTGTACTTTTTGCATTTTTGCTGCCGACTGCCGTACTGGCTCAACCGACTGGCGAACCCATAGATAAAATAGTAGCCATCGTTGGCGAAAAAATCGTCATGCTATCTGATGTCGAAACCCAATACTGGCAGCTTGTTATGCAGGGCGAAAAACAGACCGATGAACTGCGGTGCTCAATCCTTGAAGAACTGTTACTGCAGAAAATGCTGTTGACCCAGGCCGAAATTGATTCGCTGGTGGTGACCGATGATCAGGTACAGGGCGAAATTGACCGACGCCTGCGCTATTTCATTCAGCAGCTCGGAAGTCCGGAAGCACTCGAGAAATATTACAATAAATCGATTCCGGAAATTAAGGATGAATTTCAGGACCTGATCAAAGACCAGTTGATGGTGCAACAAATGCAGGGTAAGATTACTGAAAACGTCAATATTTCACCGGCCGAGGTGAAAAAGTACTTCAACGGACTGAGTCCGGATAGTATCCCCTATGTTGAATCGGAACTTGAAATCGGACAAATAGTTGTGATACCGCAACCCTCGGCTACCGACAAACAATATATTCAGCAAAAAATTTCGGATCTGAGAGCCCGGATTGTAAAAGGCGAAAGTTTCGAAGCATTGGCGCGTCTCTACAGCGAAGACCCGGGTAGTGCAAAGAATGGCGGCGAGCTTGGAATGTTCAGCCGCGGCCAGATGTACCCCGAATTTGAAGGTGCTGCTTTTACGCTGAAAAGCCCAGGCGATGTTTCGGAAGTGATCGAATCTCCTGCTGGCTATCATGTACTGCAGTTGATCGATCGTAAGGGCGACTACATTAATGTTCGTCATATTCTGCTCACAGTAAAGGCATCGCCGACCGATCTTTTTGCAGGCAAATTGAAACTCGACACGGTGTATAATCAAATTGTATCGGGTGCGCTTACATTTCCTGCAGCATCTGATAAATACAACCCCGATGGATACAAAGGCAACGGAGGATTAATCCTGAATTCCTACAGCGGAGGCACAAAATTCAAACCCACAGAAGTAGACGCCAGTGTGTTTTTTACGATCGACAAAATGGAACCCGGGAGCATCAGCAAGCCAGTTTTGTTTCAGACCGACGATGGCAAAGAAGGATATCGGATATTGTATCTGAAAAGCCGCAGTGTTCCGCACAAAGCCACACTGAATGATGATTACAACCTCATCACTCAATTTGCGCTCGATGCCAAGAAACGCCAGGCGCTCGACAAATGGATTGCCTCCAAAAAAAGCTCAACCTACGTGAGAATCATGGAGGATTTTAAAGGATGTATTTTTAAATACAAATGGGAATAAGCATGAAGAGTTACACGAACGATGTAGAAGCTACCGAAGGTCTAAGAACATTATACAGCCAGCTCAAGGCAGAAGTTGCCAAAGTTATTGTAGGGCAGGATGAAGTGGTAGATAAAATTCTGATCAGCATATTATGCAAAGGTCATGCATTGCTCATCGGTGTTCCCGGACTTGCAAAAACACTGATGATCACTACCATCGCCAAAACACTGGGGCTATCTTTTTCCCGTATTCAATTTACGCCTGACCTTATGCCAAGCGATATCATCGGGACAGAAATCCTTGGCGAAGACCGTCAATTCAGATATATCAAAGGCCCTGTGTTCGCTCACATTGTACTTGCCGATGAAATCAACCGGACACCGCCAAAAACTCAATCAGCCTTGCTCGAGGCCATGCAGGAACGCGAAGTTTCGGTAGCTGGTCAAACGCACAGTTTGCCTGATCCGTTTTTTGTTCTGGCCACTCAGAATCCTATTGAACAAGAAGGGACCTATCCCCTGCCCGAAGCCCAGCTCGACCGTTTTATGTTTAGCATTTGGCTCGATTACCCGTCAACTGAAGAAGAAATCGAAATTGTGAAACGGACGACCGTGGAAAAAATGCCTGAAGCAAATGTAATCACGTCGCAGGAAGAATTGGTCATGTTTCAGAATCTTGTTCGCCGGGTTCCTGTCAACGACAATATTTTAAAATACGCCGTCAATCTGACCGCAAAAACACGACCTGGGACCGCTTCCGTTTCGCCTGTAGCCGATCAGTATATCGCCTGGGGTGCGGGGCCAAGATCGTCTCAATATCTCATTCTTGGCGCCAAATGTCATGCATTGCTTAATGGGAAATATTCTCCCGACATCGAAGACGTTCATGCTGTCTCGTCAAATGTTCTGCAGCACCGCATTGTAAAAAATTACAAAGCTGAAGCTGAAGGACTCGGCTCACGGGAGATTATTGCAAAAATGCTGTAATGTACAACCCTTCTCAATCTGGCATCAACCCATTGTTAAGCGGCTTAACCTGGACGGTGTCTTCTTCAGGTTCCATTGCTCTGTGAATCCATCGGCCATCTTCAAAATAAAAGCCATTGCCTTTTTCCGAAAGTGGATAATAATATTGATACTGGCCCTCAAGCTCAATTCGTGAAGGATACAACATATCGAAAATAATCATCTGTTCGGTTTTCGATTTTACCACCGTCTTCTTTTTTGGCGTTTTCAGCGCTTCATCATTGTTTTTATTAATGCGGCTGTTGTATCTTTTATTCACTTTCTTTTTAACGATGTTGTAGGTCGCCTCTTCAAACCTCAATTTCATAGCTACCTTGTCGCTGTATCTGAAAATAATTCTCTTGCTGCTCGAAAATCCCTTTCCCCTGAACATCAACCGGCCAAAAACAGGTTCATCGGCACGGTCGAAAGTAATCACGTCAATCACTTTCTGCTGATAAAGCCCGTTGGTCGGGTGCCAACCAATAATGGTGTACACTTTTTTCCCTTCTATTTTTTTTTCTATCAGCTGATAATAAACGGCGCCGTACCAGAGTCCTTTTTTAAGTATTTCTCTTTCAGGATTAACAATATCGTTCGAAATATCGCGCAGCTCGATCAATTTATAATTGTGCGATTTTTCAGAGAAAACCATCATCAATCCATAATTCTCATTTCTAAAATTGCTGAGTGGCAAATTCCAGGTAAATATTTTAAATTTTTGATCCTCCGGATAAATAACGGATAATATCCGGATGCTGTCGTAAACGAAGTCGAAAGCGCCCTCATCTCTCAGGTCTTTTTTTAATAGTTGTATAAAAAGCTCATTGGCTTCATACCTGACCATGTCCGTTTTTCCGTTGTACATTGCATTTGCCGCCACCATCAAGCTGTCGGTCGACGGAGTCTGAACCACAGGATTTTCTTTCTGCGCAGCAACCTGCAGCGTCGCAGCAGATAACAAAAGGAAAATTATTAAATGTCCTGACAGTTTCATTACATTATTAACGATTTGCGAGCAAATTATTGTACAGGCAAAGGTATATGCTTTTTATAAGAGTGCAAAATTTCAAAATTAAGGCCTATTCATTTTTTTGAGGCGCTGAATTTAGTTGATATCACGCAAAGATTCTAAAGCGCACCCAACATTTTTGCGTCCATCCAACCTGAATGACGGGCAGGAATTGACACGGAATTGTTGCGTAGCAGGGTTGCGGCGAGCCACACTCACGCATCCCGTACCAGCGGCCGCATTGGCATAAGTGGATGTTATTGTGCGCCTATATTCAACCTCACTATCGTATATCATCGGTTTCACAAGGCTAAACTACAAATATTTTTCTAAAAAGTTCAAAGCCAGCTTTGTGGCCGGCTTTGATGGGATCTATTGAAAATCTGTTGTTTACCAATAATGGGATGGGCATTTAGGATATATCTTGGATGTTGCATGGCTCCTGCAAAGCGACCGCAACTTCTCCACCGGTATTGTACAAACCTCTCATATTTGGCTTAACCACAAACATTTCATTAATTAAATCATTTCATTTCAAATATTTTTAGTTTTGATATTGCTCACTTAAAAGAACATCTAATTTTTCTTTTACAGATTTATCATCAGGGTTATTTAAAAATTCCATATACGCTTTTTGGATTTCCGGTCGATTCGGAAATTTTATTGCAACCAAAATTCGATTCGGTACCAAATACAACGTTGTACAAACAACGAGAATAAAAACATAATGTATTAATCTTTTCCTGATAATCAATATAAATGATGCTTTTGAAATGCATAATACAACAATTAAAAAAATTAATATGCTAAACAAACACATTAACAAAATAATATCTGCTCCAGCATGAACACGCAGACGAGATTGTATACCGAACAGAGATATTGAAAACAGCACTCCAATAACAATTGATAATATGATTTGCTCTGTCTCTATTTTCGATTTGATGAAAAAATTCTTTCTAAATGAGACATCTCTACCTGTAAAAATAAATAAACCAAAGAAAAAATACAATAATACCAGTGCCGCACAAGAAAAAAACACAAGAGAAATTCCACCGGCTATAAGAAAAAATCTCAAGACTATGCCGATTATTAATAGAATCCAAAAAATAAAAATGATCTTCTTCATGACAGCAATTATTTGAAAATTGTCGCTTTTACAATAATTCCAGATGCTTTATACCTGTCAAGAATTTCTTCAAGCAGACAAAAATTCATACTTTTCGCCCTTATTTTCAGGACATTTTTTTCACCCTCTGTTATAAGCACCAACTTACTAATCGCCTTTTTTGATGAATTATGCTCCCCTGAAAAAAATGGTCTTATCATGACCGGATCAGCATTATAGACTCCATTTATTTTTAGATTAATGCTTTTAATCTTTGAAATCTGAAACGAACTTACTTGATCACAACTTTTCTCTATGACTTCAATCGTATCAAAATATAGTCTGATGTAGCCGGAAATTCTATACCGGCTAAACCCCAATCCGTACACTAGCAGTAGTCCAACACAACAGAAAACTAATCCTGCAAAAGTATTTGTACTGAAATGAAACAATGACCCTGCAAGTATTACCAACAGCAGCAATAATACTAAAAGTAACAACAAAACAACTCTTGCCTGTGATAATTGAAGGTGCTCAAATACAATAAAGTCTCTATTCATTTGTAATAACTTGAATAAGTACTTGAACCGGCAAATCAGCACCCAGCGTCATTATTGAAATTATTGGCCAGCCCCATCTTTCAAATCCTGTTTTTTCCTGCTTCCCTAATGGTTGAAATGGATCATTTCCCGTGATAATTATCGTTCCGTTTCTAACTAACATAGATGGAGGAAAAGCATTGACAGCGTTTCTAACCAATGGCATGTCATTATTATGTTTAGAACCATCTAACGCATCATCCATTTTTTTCAGAACATTTTCATTATATGGTTCTTGTCCTTCGCTACCGGAAGTATTTGATGGTGGGTTGTTCTGTAGTTCTTGTGTGTAATTGCGTTTTGGAGGGTTTGTTTTAGGCCTGTTCAACGGCTTACCAGCTGTTGTAGACTTCCACTTATTTCCCTTGTTTCCAGGTCCACCATCACCACCAAAATCCAAAGGTGCTGTTCCACCGCCACCGCCACCCGATCCAGGACCGCTTGCAGCGCTGCTTCCCAGTGGGGCTCCGCCACCACCGCATCCACCGCCACTACCAGAAAGGCCGAATTCCCAGGGATCATCAGTTGTAAAGGGATCATTCCAATCACCCCATGATCCGGAGGAGTATCTTTTTTCATGTCCATGTGCTGTCCAGTACCGACGATTCCAATTCCATAGCCAACTTAACCTATACCCACTCGGATCCACATACTTCAACGGATTATTCAGCACATAGCTGTATTTGTTGTAGTTCTGTGCGTTGGTGGGGTCTTGTAAAACGGGATCGGGGCTCAGAAATCTTCCGATTATGGGGTCGTATACGCGGCCGTTTGTATTGCAATGTGAAAATGTGGCGCTTTGCACATGTGCGACTTCGTCGATGTGAGAATATGTGATTCTGCAAATGTTGAGGGAACAATCAATCCGATGGCTCGCAGATATGCCGTGGCGGGTATTGGTGGCTTCCCGCAATGCAACACTTCGACTCCGCTCAGTGTGACATTTGCGGGGGGCTGTGGCCACGTGCTCTGGGTGCTGTTTGACATAATTATATATGAATGCGTCCGCATGTTCCCAGCGTGAAAATGAATCGCTCCCAAGCCGAAAACCAGACCGGAACCCGGCCTCCGCAGCTCCGCCGCTGTCACATTGAGCGAAGTCGAAATGTCGGACAGTGGAGAAATCTTCCTCAAAGGAGACAGCGGTCATCTCAGCCCGCCACCCAAAACATTTTGTATTCCGCATCGTTTTCACATTGTAAAGCTACAAAATATTTTCAAAAAATCACAAAAGCCGGCGCTGTGGCCGGCTTTGATGTATTCTGTTGAAATTCTGTATTTTACCAATATTGGGATGAGTGTTTAGGATTTGTCGTGGCTGGTGCAAAGATGCTGTGGTTTTGTCATAGATTTGGCTGTATAAAAAACCCTAATCGAAAAACCATTCTGTAACACCAAGAAAATCCACTCTACTATTAATTAACCAAAGCGTTGCATTAATCAAATAGAATACAAATGAACCATCATGAAAAATTATTTTTATATTCCATTTCCGGATGATAAAAATCAAATTCAAAACAAATCCAGCCAGAATAAAAAATACTGAATAATTAAACATTATGAATAAAGTTTCAAACCCAGGTATTGCCTCTTTTGGATCGGGGTGTGAAAACTCCGGAAGCTGTCCAGTTTTTAGATACACATACAATGCTGTGCCATATAAAACTACGATCCAATAGGAACTAAAATAGTTGATTGCTTTTCGAAATGTTTCCATGAGGACAAACTGTTAATGTCGCGGATCAGAAATTTGAAAGTAAGGGAAGAAAATATTCCACCACTGTGTATCCCAATAATAATTTCCACTACCTACAGGATACTCATAGTACTTTTTAGAACCATCTTCATTGAATATTTTTTTGTGAAGCCATTCTGAATTAACTTCATTAACGCCAGGATTAAAATAATAATACCATGGATATTTATATTCAACTTTATTAGATTCGTTCACTAATACATAATCATATCCATCAGCAATTTTATAAACTTTGCCATTAACATTAATTCCATCAACAGGTGTACAAATCGATTCTCCTGGACGAAGAGGTAATGCATCCCAATCATTTCCAGTGTCAGGCTTATAATAAATTGTATGCTTTGAGTTATTTATTAAAGTATGCTTTATACAATATCCATCAGGGTTGTCTTGTCCCCCATCACCACCCAAATCCAATGGAGCTCCAGCACCTCCACCATGTCCACCTGCACCCGGGCCGCTTGCAGCGCTGCCTCCGGCCGGGGCGCCGCCTCCACCTCCACCGCCACCCGTAGATGCACCAAATACCCAGGGATCATCAGTCGTAAATGGATCATCCCAATCAAAAGTTAATCCTGATGTTTGCCTTTTCATATAAAGAAAAACATGATAGTAAAACCATCTCCTCAAATCAGCCTTATACCCACTCGGATCAACATACTTCAGCGGATTATTCCACACATACGAATACCTATCGAAATTCTGCGCAAAATAGGGCGCCTGAATGTATGGGTCGGGGCTCAGAAATCTTCCGATTATAGGGTCATATACACGGCCGTTCATATTTATAAGCGCAAATTTATCGAGGTGTTCGTGGCCGGTGTTGATGGGCGTGGGCACAGAGGTGTAGGTCCAGTTGGTTGGGTTGCGGCGGCGGTCAGCACCGGCGCGCGTATTAACACAATTCTGCGTTAACACACAATCAGAAAAAGCATCATAAACTCCGGCCGTTGCTTTCATGGGGTGAAGATATGAATTTTTTACTAGTGTTTTTTCTTATCTGGCTGGGAACCATTAAAGGTGTTTTGAAAAACAAAATAACCAACCAAATCTGCTTTATTACATGTTCGCAAATCAAAATTAAACAAATAGGGAGCCTCTTTCATATATCTTTCTCTAAAAGGAATGTATTTATTAATGCTTGCAACTGAATCAACAAAAAAAAGCGAATATATGTATAAAGACTCTATGTTAAATTTCTGAAATGAATCAAGAGATTTTTCCTCAGATATTTGATCATAAACGCACATTGCATTCTTGAAATATCTTTTATAATCCGGTTCATTGAGATGATAACTCAACAAACCCAGATAAAAGGAATAATCGTTTTTTGTTGAATCAAATGACATGTACTCATGTTTGTATATTATTATGGCATCTGCAATCAAGCCAAGCCGAAGCAGAATATCCCCTTTAAAATGAATATATTTTCTATTATTTGGAACAAGCTGCAAAGAAGAATCCAACAAAATTAGAGCTGCTTTTAAATCTGCACTGTCTTTCCCGAAATGAGGATTGCCAGTCTTTAGAAAAATTTCTAGGGCCTTGTTATATAATATCTCAGCTGTTAATGAATCTGGATTTTCAGTCAAATTATTTTCAACTCTGTCCTTCTTGCTGTCATGATCTGAACAAGAAAACAAAAACAAAATGATTAAAATCATTACGGACAGAAGAAGCGTCTTAGTGATTATAGTTAAGCTTTTCATATACGTCAGTTTAAATATTTTCAAAACGAAAACCAATGTGTGAAAACTGGTCCAGCATAGGAACCTTGAAAACTTGACGAAGCAAAATATGAAACTGAAAGTTTAGCACTATATCCCGACTTAATATTCTCATTTGATATACCAATATAGGAATATCCAGTGATTCCAATATCTGACCCATGATCAAAAAAATCAGCACCCAGCGTTTCCTTGCTTACAAAATTTCCATTTTCATCATAAATTTCCACATTGCCAAAGTATGTAATGTTATCCATTACTGTCTCAACATAAGGAGCCCACGCAGATGCACTGACAGACAAAAGGTACTTTGAATTACTCGCTTGAACAATAAAGCTGTAAGAAATAAAAAATCCACTGAAAGCACCGACTCCCTCAATTAAACTATAACCAAGTTGATATGTTAGCCCTGTTTCTCTTGCCACAACTTCACCTGTTACATCCTCACCCTCCGGCGCGCTGGCCGTAGGATTTGGGCCAAACATATTTCCGCCACCACCACTACCGCTGCCGCCGCATAATACAGCTAAAAATGCATACGTCTCATCTCCACCACTGTGCATGGCCTGCCAATGGGCTTCGCGATCCAAATTAAGATCTCTGTTTATGTCCAGCATGTCAAACAGATTAATCCGGTGAGAAATTGGCTGCAACCAATACCCGCTCGGATCCGTAAACTTCAGCGGATTGTTCAGCACATAGCTGAATTTGTTGTAGTTCTGTGCGTTGGAGGGATCCTGCAAAACGGGATCGGGGCTCAGAAATCTGCCGGTTATGGGGTCATACACCCTTCCATTCATATTGATAAGATTGTACTTATCTAAGTGTTCGTGGCCGGTGTAGCCGTGGCGGGTGTTGGTGGGTGCCCACTGTCTATCCTTCGATACATTTCTCCGCTGCGCTCCGAAACACTCAGGATGACAGCGGGGCGCGGGGTTGCGGTGGCCCACACAAGAGCCGACACCAGCGCGCGAGTTCACATAATTGTATGTTATTGCGCCACTGGTAAGTACTTCGGAATTATCATATGCCGGATTCATGGGGTGAAGTTATGAAAAACATCTTGTTTATATTTCCCCATTTTCTTATTAATAATTGCGAAATACAATGAACACAAAAACCAGAAAATATATAAAACTCACATACCCAAAAATAATTTCAAAAGTAACCCAACGGCAAATGAAGCGCTCTTTTTTTGACACATCTTTCTTTCGTTTTAGCAATCGGTTATACTCCACAATCATTTTAATAAACTCAAGCCTGAAACCAAATTCTTTCACATGGATTTCAATTCCGTTTTCTTTTAATTGGCTAAAAATAAATTTGTTTAATCCAAGTATCTGATTAATTACGAAAAGAATTACAGATAATATCGCTGGTGAAAATGACAACCAAAACAATTTCATAGTGAATTATATTAATAAGAAGGTATGAAATATAATTTATCATTTATGAAAAGATCTACCTGCCTTTCAGTTTCGGTTGGTAAATCAAATGTCCATGTGTATGACAAATTTAAACCCCAGGATTTCCCGCCACCAATATTTGCGCCATATGCGGAGAATCTATTCCAATAATAATCATAAACAGCTCCATGATCAATATTGCCAAACGTTTCAAAAGATAATGGCCCTCCAACGGAAAAACTACCACCTCCTCCCCATCCTTCCATTTCAGAATAATGGAAATTCGCATTCGTCAAAAAAATGCCAGAACCTAAACTCTGTCCATACCCCAACATACCGCCAACAGTAACATATCCTCTCTTATTTCCATAACTGTCTCTGAGTATTCCAACATCAAACATTCCTCCAATTCCATATGCTGCATTTCCATTCACACCAGACAATATCAGTCCCGGGCCACTCCCAGTATTTATGTTTGAGTTATTGACCGAAGGTGTTGACGAATATGATCTTTTTTGTGGAAATCTTGACAAGTAATTTTTGTGCGCTCTATCTCTTGCAATATTTCCAGTTGGTGGATCTCCAGGACCCCCATCACCACCAAAATCCAAAGGTGCTGTTCCACCGCCACCGCCACCCGATCCAGGGCCGCTTGCAGCGCTGCTTCCGGCCGGGGCTCCGCCTCCACCGCCACCCGTAGATGAACCAAATACCCAGGGATCGTCAGTCGTAAACGGGTCATCCCAAAGACCACTTGATGCTGATGTATTTCTACGCAAATAAATTTTAATATGATAGTGATACCAATTCTTCACAGACTCCCACCAATCTGTCTTATACCCACTCGGATCCACATACTTCAGCGGATTATTCCACACATACGAATACCGGTCAAAATTCTGCGCAAAATAGGGCGCCTGAATGTATGGGTCGGGGCTCAGAAATCTTCCGATTATAGGGTCATATACACGGCCGTTCATATTTATAAGCGCAAATTTATCGAGGTGTTCGTGGCCGGTGTAGCCGTGGCGGGTGTTGGTGGCTGTGGGCACACTGGTGTAGGTCCAGTTGGTTGGGTTGCGGCGGCGGCCCCAGGCATCGTAGGAGAATTCTTCTATCAGGGTGCGGGTGTCGCTGTACAGCGCCATCACACTGCCGAGGTGATCCTTGGCGGCGTATTGCATGGTCTTGGTGGTTCCAATTTGCTTCATAATGGCTACAAGTCCGTCCGGGGTGTAAATGTAGTGATATTTGGTTGGTTTCAAAACTCCAACCGTCACATACTCTTCATAATTGTGGAAGTAGTAAATTGTACGCTTGAGGGTAGAGCTTTCATACTCCTTCTGCATGCAGCGTTCAATGGCTGGTGAATAGGCAATGGTGAGCGAATCAGTGCCCTGTCTTATTCCTTTCACTTTGTTGAACGGGTTGTAATATACTTTCTGCTCAACAGTAGAAATGGCACTGCCCGAAGGAGCCGAAATGCCTGAAACCGCGTGTGGTTGAGATCCGTAGCTGTAGGTGCCTGCATCATATTTTGATTCAATATTCCCATTAATGTTAAAGCCGGTAGGATAGTCGGTTGTTCCGATACGCACGTTTGTTAACCTGTTCAGGTCGTCGTAAGTAAATGTTTCAGATAAACCACGGATTGTGTTCGAGCGCGTCGTAAGGTTGCGGGTGGCACTATTCCATGTGTAGGATGTCCGGAAATATGTAACCGTCGAAAGAATTGTCGCATCCAGCCCGTCTCCTTCACCTGTGCTTTCATCAACATCCATTGATGAAAGAGTTCCCCCACTTTCCGAGTAGGTATATGCAATAGCAGAGACATTATCGTAATTGTCGTATGAATATCCTTCCACCATTCCGTTCCCAAGCTCTGAACCCATAGGCTGGTTCATGGCCGTACGTGTAACAGCAGTCCAGATGCTGGAATTAGTGTCGCCGCGTTTGATATTGAACATAATGCCCTGTGTATTATAGGCGTATTTTACCGCAAATCCTCCCGGGTAGGTGAGCTGCGACAAACGCCCGTATGCATCGTATGCATAGGACTGGGTCATTGTCTTTGATGCTGCATTAACAAACAATGCATCGCTGCTAAGTCTGCCGTAAGTATCGTATGCGTAGGTGATAGTGTTTGAATCCCATCCTGTAATTTGGGACAGCTTTTCTTTCGATACACCTGAGGGGGAATAAGAGTAAGTTGTGATACCTTCCGGGCCCTCCATTTCTTTAATCTGCCCAATACCATTATACTCCCGCGTTCGGGTCTGTGACTTTGCATCAGTTTCCGAAATCAGTTGTCCGAGTGCATCGTAAATGAAAGTACTTGTGCCTGCATCAGGGTCTGAAAGAGAATGTCTGTTTGCATAATCATCATACTGCATCAAGGTATTGCTCCCATTGGTTATCACCGTATCCGGATTGCCATTGCTGTTGTATTTGTAGGAGATGAGCCCGTTCATATCGTCTTCAACGCTCTGTACGCGCCCGGCAGCATCATAGAGGGTTTCAGTCACTTGCCCCCCGGGATTGGTATAGGTAATCGTATTCCCATTATAATCCCAGGTGGCAGCTGTAAGATCCTGTTCCTGCTCCGAGGTTTTTCTTCCAAATGCATCGTTATAACTATATGTAATCCATTTGGGTGTTCCAAAATGAGGTTTCGAAGCTCTGTACAATTGTCCATGAGTATTATACTGAACATCAGTAATTGGTTGCCCGTCAAACACCTGATTCAGTGTTCTGATTTTTCGATTCTTTAAATCATAGTATCTTGTTTCATCCGGTGCACCGGCAATGGCATCTATTGCAAAATAAACGGCATTTTCCGGACTACTGCACCAATGATAACCATAGGTTGAAACAGTATCGTATATATTGGTAAAATTGGACAGGCGCCCGTATGCGTCATATGCGTATTCAACAGTTTGTCCGTCAATACCTGTTTCAGTAAGCGGTTTGCCCCATCTGCTGTCCCACGTGGTTGTAGAAGTATGGCTGAGCGGATTGGTTTTGGAAACTATAAAACGGCCTTTGGTATCATATAAAACATTTGATGTCCGGCTGTTGATTCCAGTTGCTGAGACTGTAATATGGGTTGGGCTGCCGAATGAGTTGAAAGTATCAAAAACACTGTTTACAGCCAGAGCCTTCGAAGGGTCCTGAGTTGTATGCCAAAGTATGCCATTATCATTGTAATCGTAATTTACCTGCCGCGAATAAGCAGTTTTTCCTCGCTGGGTCTGAATGGTTTTTTCGCTGCTTACACGCGATGCAACATGCCAGCTTCCGAATGTTGTATAAGTTTTATACACACTATCCGTTTTTACCGGAACAGTTTCGCCGGAGTTGAAATATTTCACCGATGCATTGATTATGTTGCCAGTGGCTGCATCAATATAATTATTTGCGCTTGTTTTTACTGATTTCAGATAATCGTTGGAAACAATATTTTTTTCATAAGTGTAAAAAGATTTGCCCAGATTTAATGCAACAGAGTCGGTATTAATGTCGGTTTGCGACAACGATACAACCGGAATTGCACTTTCATTTGCCACAGACTGTTTTACCGGGGCAACATAGAAATGCTTTTGCCCACCGGAAGTGAAAATGGTGTTTTTAAACTCGGTAGTCTGTCTGATGTTTAAACTGTTTTTGAATGAGACCTTTCCAAATCCGGTGAAACCCAGCTCCGGGTGTAAAGCGCCATCACTATAATTGAACCATGTAGTGTTTGTTGAACCAATGCCATCGGGAACAGTTACAGAGTAAGCAATCTGCATCGGATAATTGAAAGGGAGGTAAGGTGTGCTTACATTGTTGGTGCTGTATTCATCATCCTGTGCCAGTGTTTTATAATTAAACTGCACATAATCGTTCAACCCATTATAAATCTTACTGACCGTTTTTCCTTTGTCCTGATTCATAAAATAGTAAATGGAATCCCCCGTAAATATATCAGTTTTCCCATCACCGTTAAAATCGCCGAATTGTGCTTTTGAAGGATCCCATAAGCCTCCATCATAGCTTCTGTGAATATCGTTGTTGAAAACAGATTCGAGAATTGGAGCATCAATATAATTACTGAAATAATTGTACAATCTGAAATCGTTTGAATAATATGAATATTCCCATCCGTAATGGTATTCTTGTTTTATTTGAAGAATATCACTGGAGCCATCACCATTGAAATCCTGAACAGAAACCACATAATCATCACTGAAAAAGTTGTTTCCTGATACAACACTGCCTCCATTGCCCGGATCAGCATCAAAAAATCTGAAAACTTTCCCGGTACTGTAATAAATATATTCGTAGTCATATTGCTGCATCAACAGATCGCCTCTGCCGTCACCATTGAAATCGCCGGGAATAGCGGTCTCAAAATCAAGTGTCGAAAAGTTACTGACCAGGGTAATAAAAGAATTTGAGGCAGCATCATACTCATACACTGAGACTAATCGGGAAGAGGGGATAATCTTTACCAAATCGGTTTTCCCATTGCCATTGAAATCGAATGCGAAATCACGGTCACCAAAAACCAACCCGGATGGGAACAAAGACTGACTGATTGGATACGAATATACCACGTATCCACCTAGTTTTGTGTAAATGACATAATCATTCTGCCCGTATATATCAGGGCCATCGCCGTTGAAATCCAGAACCTGTACATCGAGTTTGTCAGTAGATGCCACAGTTCCACCAGAAGAATTTACAAGGGTGTTGTTTTCAAAGTTATAAATCAAATAACTTTGCTCAGTATATAATGAAGGCGTTTCAGCAGTAAAAAAAAACACATTATCCTTTCCATCACCATTTACATCGCCAATAGATAATCCTGTAATATAATCAGGCCCTGTACCACTGTAAACGGTGTTTCCAAGCCCGGTTGCACTTCCTAGCCGGATATTCCATACCCAGTTTAATCCACTGGTTGTGTAAATAAAATCGGAAAACCCATCATTATTGAAATCGCCTGAAGCTGTATAAACAGCATTATTAACATCAACTTCTTGTGCCGTAATAGTTGGAACCAAAGGGCTCCATTCAATATAAGTGGAATTGAAATGACTGTTGTCGCTGCCATATTCAACAATTTCTGTCAGCCGGATATCCTGTGTGCCTGAATATACCATATCATATCTCTTGAATTGGCTGCTTTCACATTTTACGGCAATATAATCGATCAGCTTGTCAACCAGAACTTCTGCGCCACCCTGATAGATCATTCTTTTCCCGGGATTATTTGCTGCACTTATATAGGAAAATTCTATACTGTTGTACGGGGTCAAACCAGCTGCCGCATTCCCTGTATAGGAAATCTTACTTATCCATGCTGCTCCGCCTTCTTCAATGTACTCAAAAGTCATATAGTTGCCGCTTTGATCTGAAATTTTGTTCAGCTTCCAGCTACGTACAGTTCCCTGCTGAGGCGTGTATCCTTCTGTTCCAATTACCTCAATTCGGCTGTCAGGGGTGCCTCCATATTCCATTGTCAATCCGTCCTTAGTAAAAACCTTGAATTTTTCAGGTCCGCTACCAGCTGTTCCGTAAGAAACAATTTTGTCAAAGTTTTCGGATTCCCCCGCATAAACGGCATCATTTCCACCATAGCTGCCGCTAATCAAAACCATCCTGTTTCCGTCCAACTGAAACCAGTCGCTGTTGGTATTTGAAATTTCAGTATTTGCCTGGTCATAAAAATATGATTTACCGCAACGATCAATCGAAGACAAACCAGCAATTGACCAACCAATGCCGAGAGGCCCAAGTCCTGACTGACTATTGTAATTGATTGAAATACGGGGAACCATGCCTGCTGTGCCTGGTGCCGCATAAATTGGGATACTATAAGTGGCAGCACCCGATGGGCTCACTGCATACGATCCTTCAGTAAAACCGACTGGAAGATTCGTGTCAAGCGTTCTTTGTGAAAATCCTTTAAGCGATAATAAAAGGAAAAAGACAACAATTATTGATGCTCTTGATTTCATATAAACTTATTCTTTGATGATTGTTATTTCTTTTCTTTCATTGCCAGCTTGAATTATCATAAGGTATTGCCCTGGGTTCTGGTTAATGAGGTCAACGCTTGTAGTTTGGCCGGTAAACTCCTGAGTAATTACTGATCGGCCTGACAAATCAAAAATGTGAATAACTCCCTGCTCAATATTATCACTGGCGGACAATGTAATTTCACCCATAGTCGGATTAGGAAACGCAGTTATAACCAGCTCAGCCATATTCAAAGTCATACCTTCCTCTGTCTGAGTTGTATCGTATCCTTCTGCAGCTTTCAACAATAATACTGTCCTGTTATAGCGATTGCCATTATCATCGTATGAGTACGAAATATTGGTTTGCCCACAAAGGTGTACATAGCCTGAAAATAAAAGTAAAGCCAGTAAACAAAATTGTTTTATCATAAGATTGGAATTTTTTTGCAAAGAAAAACTTTTAAAGATTACATTTACTATTTACCCCCCCCCCTGTTAACCTTTGTTTAACTTATGTGCAAAAATGAATATTTTCCAAATGAAACAAAACCGTCCATGAATCAGCTGAATCCAGAAGAGTTGAATCTATTGGATACATTAATCAAATACATTTGATTAATGTAGACCTGTAAATGTGTTCAACCACTGGCGAACGCAAATACTGAACGATTCCGTCCAAAAACGCTTGCACCCACTCTTTATTATTATATTTGCCCTATGTCCGAGTCAGTTCTGAACAATAAAATCGAATACCTGAAAGGGGTAGGTCCGGCCCGGGCTGAAATTTTGAATTTGGAATTGTCGGTCTTTGAATTTCAGGACCTGCTCAACTATTTCCCTTTTCGTTATATCGACCGTACGCGTATTTCACCCATTGCATCCTTGTCGGGCGATGATAATTTTGTGCAGATATCTGGGTTTTTTGATGAATTTGTCAAAGTCGGCAAAACCGGTCATGCAAGACTGGAAGCCATTTTTCATGATGACAGCGCAGCCATTAAAATTATTTGGTTCCAAAACTTTTCCTGGGTTACCGACAAGTATAAAACCGGTACGAGATATTATATTTTCGGCCGAGTTGGCCTTTTCAGCAAACAGCTTTACATGGCTCATCCGGAAATTCTGACTCCGGATGAATTCAATCGCCTGCCCTTTTCTGGCCGCTTTCAGCCCATTTATCAAACCTCAGAAAAGCTGAAATCAAAAGGAATAGATTCAAAGGCCATTTCCATGTTTGTCGCTTCAGCGCTCGAAAAAACAAACGGGCTGATGAAAGAAACCCTGCCCGCTTCTTTACTGAAATCGCTGCAACTGCCCGGCATCAACGAAGCCTACAAAAACATTCATATTCCGGAGGATGAAAACAGTCTTGACCGAAGCCTGAAACGATTTCGCTTCGAAGAAGCGCTCCTGATGCAGCTCCGACATAAAATAAACGCTGATAACCGAAAAAAAACGCCAACGGGAATTGTTTGTAAACAGGTTGGAAAACACTTCAACGCTTTCTATAATCATTCGCTGAGTTTCGCTCTGACAGAGGCTCAGAAAAGAGTTACCCGCGAAATAAGAGCGGATCTTGGAAGCGGTTATCGCATGAACAGATTACTGCAAGGCGATGTTGGCAGCGGAAAAACAGTTGTTGCTATGATGGCTGCGCTGCTGGCCATCGACAACGGATATCAGGCTTGCTTAATGGCTCCGACCGAAATTCTTGCCCAGCAACATTTCGCAACCATCTCAAAATGGATCACCGACCTGGGACTCCGCGTTGAAATACTCACAGGAAGCACAAAATCAAAAGGACGGAAAGAAATTCTGAAGTCGCTGGCCGATGGATCAATACATATTATTGTTGGAACTCACGCTCTGATTGAAGATCCGGTTGAGTTTTCAAATCTCGGTCTGGCTATCATCGATGAGCAACACCGTTTTGGTGTCATGCAGCGTGCCCGGCTTCATTCCAAGAGTTCGGAAATGGTTCACGCCCTGGTGATGACGGCAACGCCCATTCCCCGGACGCTGGCCCTCACTTTTTACGGAGACCTCGATGTAAGCGTTATTGATGAGCTCCCGCCCGGGCGCAAGGAAATTCATACAAAATTCTACTACGACGACCAGCGCTACTACGTCATCGAAATGATACGTAAACAAATTGGGCAAGGACGGCAGATTTATATTGTTTACCCACTGATTAAAGAATCGGAAAAGCTGGACCTCGTGGCGCTCGAAATCGGATATGAAGCTGTAATCCGTGATTTTTCAATGCCTAAATACGAAGTCGGAATAATGCATGGCCGCATGCCTCAGGATGAAAAAGATTTTGTCATGAAGCGCTTTGTGCGCGGGCTTACAAACATCCTGGTTTCAACAACTGTCATTGAAGTTGGGGTTGATGTTCCCAATGCGTCAGTGATGGTGATCGAAAATGCTGAAAGATTTGGTCTTTCGCAGCTCCACCAGTTGCGCGGAAGAGTTGGTCGTGGAAATTTTCAATCCTACTGCATTCTGATTGGTGGTAAAAACCTGAGTAATGAAGCCAAAGTCCGGCTACGAGCCATGCTCGAAACCACCGACGGATTCAAAATTGCCGAAGCCGATCTGAAACTGCGCGGTCCCGGCGACATGATGGGAACCAGACAGAGCGGTGAATTCGAGTTTGCTCACCTCGACATTGTTCGCGACGACCACATTATTACTTTTGCCCGACAAACAGCAGAGCAAATCTGCACAGAGGATCCGACACTTTCAAAACCAGAAAACGCATGTCTGAAATCCGCTCTGAGAGATCGATTCAAAGGACTTGCACTTTCCGACATCGCCTGAAAAAATAATGTTCTGATGTGATAATTTATTCACTCATTAAACTGTTTTCAATGGTGTTCATCCCGTAAAACAGGACAAGTTGAGCTCACAATTTCATCGCTCGGTTGAAGATTCGGTGATTTGAAAATATAAAGTAATATGACAAAGCTTCTTCTCAGAGCTGATCGCTGAATGCTGATTACTGAAAGCTGCTTGTCCTTGAACACGCACTGGGCGCGCGTCTCCTGCTTGCAACGTTTTACGTTGACGCGTGACCTCAACAACAACTTAGCGGAAAACTGACAACTGGCTGCCCACAACTCACCACTCTTTTGTATCTTTGCATCATGCTCAAACAGCTGATTTCTATATCACTCATAGTAGTGCTTTCTACGGCTTGTTCTTTTAAAAAACAAACGGCTGAAATAAGCCCGGACTCAGTGTTTACCGAAGATTCCATGAAGTTGTTGCTGATTGATTTCTATCTCACCGAAGCCTCATTGCGGCAGCTGGAACGCTCTGGCAAGGATGTCTCGCTTCATTCCGTGCACTACTACGATCTGATGCTTGAAAAATATAATTGCGACACGTCGAAAATAACCCGCTCATATCAGTACTGGTCGCGTCAGCCCGAAAAGCTGCAACAGCTGACCAATCAGGCACTCGACAGTCTGATTATAATGGAGACTATTCTTCAGGATAAGAAGTGAATTTTCTACGAAGATTGTTTGGTATAAACAGCCTGAATAGTATCAAGGTCCACCCCGTTGTTCACTGTGTAGTAAAAATTCATTGAGGTTTTATTGCTCTGCATAGTAGCGGTACCTTCAACAGTAAGTGTTCCAAGACACATGGTCTGTGGATTAATCGTCAGAGAAGTACCTGCAACAACAGCATTTACCTTCTCTTCGAACCCCTGGTGATGAAAATTGAATAATTTTATCTGCGACTGAGTGGTTGTGTCAATTGAAATATTGACAGTATAGGACTGTCCTCCAACCTCGTTGCAGAGCCACACTCCCTGATAGTCTTCGCGTGGATCGTTTGTAATATCATCGTCGTCGTCTGGCTGACAGGCAACCATGAAAGTTGCACTAATCAAAGAAATCAGGAAAATATGGATAAAGCGTTTCATAAATTTTTTGTCCGGTACTACAAAATTAATTCCATTTTGTCAGAAAAGCAACTAAGTAAATGATTATTTTTGTTAATCAATGTCTGACAATAATTTATGCTTGTAAAAACTTACTGTTGCGCCATTCAGGGAATTGAAGCTTACACGGTTTCTGTCGAAGTGGATATCCAACCTGGAACAAAAACTTTCTTTGCAGGGTTGCCTGACAATGCAGTAAAAGAAAGCATTGAACGTATCCGGTCGGCTTTGGTGAATAACGGCTATCGCTATCCTGGCCGAAGGGTTGTAATCAACCTGGCCCCGGCTGACATGAAAAAAGAAGGTTCTGGTTATGATCTTGCAATTTCCATTGCAGTTCTTGCTGCCTCGCACCAGATCGACAGTGAGCGTCTTTCTGAGATAATGATTGTCGGCGAATTATCGCTGGATGGCTCTCTGGTTCCCGTCAAGGGAGTTTTGTCTGCTGCAATCGAAGCGCGTAAAAACAAATTTAAAGGCATTGTTGTTCCTGCCGAAAACGCGCACGAAGCCTCAGTAGTAGAAGGTCTTCAGGTTTTTGCGCTGCATGATATCCGTCAGGTGGTTCAGTTTCTCGAAGGAACCACTGAAAATCTTCCGTGCCCATTCGGGTATTCTATTAATGAAGAAAAGGGAGCGGCCTATCCTGTCGATTTCAGCGATGTGAAAGGTCAGGAAAATGTGAAACGCGTAATGGAAATTGCTGCTGCTGGTGGGCATAATGCAATTATGATCGGTCCGCCAGGCAGCGGAAAAACAATGCTTGCACGTCGGCTTTCGACCATTCTGCCGCCCATGTCACTCGACGAAGCATTGGAAACAACTAAAATCCATTCGGTTTCAGGCAAACTACCTCAAGGCATCGGGCTGCTCAAAAGCAGGCCATTCAGAGCTCCACACCACACATGTAGTGATGTAGCCCTTATCGGTGGCGGCTCCTACCCTCAACCAGGCGAAATTAGTCTTGCTCACAACGGAGTATTGTTTCTCGACGAACTCCCTGAATTCAAGCGCTCCGCCCTTGAAGTTATGCGGCAACCGCTCGAAGACCGCATTGTTACAATATCCAGGGCGCGTTTCACCGTCGATTATCCGGCTTCGGTCATGCTGATTGCGGCCATGAATCCCTGCCCTTGCGGATTTTACAATCATCCTGAAAAGGAATGCACTTGTGCGCCGGGCAGCATTCGTCGCTATTTAAGCAGAATTTCAGGACCGTTGCTCGATCGCATCGATATTCACATTGAAGTGACTCCAGTGCCGTTCAGCAGTCTTACCGATAAAAATAAAAGCGAGTCGTCGCAGACTGTTCGCAACCGGGTCATTGCTGCCCGCGAATTTCAGCAAAGCCGCTACCAGGAACATGGGCAGGTAACCTGTAACGCGCAGCTTACCCCGGCACTCATGAAAAAGCATTGTGTGCTTAAGCCCGAAGGAGAACAATTGCTTCAAAAAGCAATGGATTTACTGAAATTGTCGGCCCGCGCCTACGACCGGATTCTGAAAGTTGCAAGAACCATTGCCGATCTCGATAATTCGACCTGTATTGAAAATCAGCATCTGGCCGAAGCCATTCAGTACCGTAGCCTTGACCGGGAAACGTGGGGAATGATGTAGTACCATGTTTACATTTTAGGCGGCTAATTCTACACTTTGCTTCAGTGTATCAAATGTATGCGCCCACAGCCTTTTAAAATTTGGAATGCAGCACGCCTTTGGTATGGCTCCTGACTTCGACACTTTGAAATTTCCAATTTTGTAAGAAATTGATATATACATTTATACAATTTTCAGGATGCTCAAATGGTGTCCCGGCAAAAAAGACATTGTTTATTCCTAAAACAATACTGACGTCCGGAGGATGTCAAACAATAATAGCATCCGGCTTTAGCCGGATGTA
>MEOQ01000011.1 GCA_001769275.1 Bacteroidetes bacterium GWF2_43_63
CTTTTTTACATCCGGCTAAAGCCGGATGCTATTATTGTTTGACATCCTCCGGACGTCAGTATTGTTTTAGGAATAAACAATGTCTTTTTTGCCGGGATACCCATTTGAGCATCCTGAAAATTGCATAAATGTATATATCAATTTCTTACAAAATTGGAAATTTCAAAGTGTCGAAGTCAGGTGATGCAATTCAATCACTAATTTCTTCATCTTCTATCTCTTCGCCTTTATAAAAGTTGTGCGAGTTAATGAGTTTCCCTTGCTCATCATAATACTTCCATTCGCCAATCCGGACATAATCACCTGCCGCAGCGTTCATCTGGCGGAATCCCTCATCTTTTAGCTGACCGTTTTTATAATAGGTTTTAGCAGTATATATACGCTCGTCTTTATCGACCAGCTCAAGAATACTCTGTGGAGAACCATTCATAAAATAGAAATTGTACTTAATATAAAACTCCATTCCATTGTCGTATTCCTCTATAAATTCAAGATTTCCATTTGGGTAAAAATCCGTCCATTTCACTGCGTTTTTTCTTCGATATTCAACCTTTGAACGCATTGTGCCGTCTTTGTAATACACAACCAATTCAGCACTGCTGGCGTTGATAATTGTGAACTTGCGTTCCTGTTGTTCATTATCGAAATAATTCTCGTAACCATTGGTAATGCGTCCATTCTGATAATACGCCTTGTGTTTGATTACCCCATTCTCCCAAAAATCTTTCTGAATTCCATTGCAGGGTTTTTTGTAGCAAAGCCGGACCGAGTCACCCTCGGTAAAAGCATTGAAACGTTCATAGTATAGCATTGGCTCTTCAACATTGTCGGTAATGTTCTCTATGTTGTCAAACCAATCATCTCCCTGTGAAAACAAAGCTACAGGAATCAAAAGCAAAAACAGAACAGCGTTGAGGCGCATAATTAGAGCTGATTTATAAACCGGGCCATTTCTTTTTGCATTCGTGCTGCTTCGTCGGCAGCTGCAGTTGCGAAATCAACCCCGGATGCTGCAAATATAATTGATCTGGATGCATTAATCAAGAGTCCTCCGGATTTATTCCAACCATTTTTCAACACTTCGTTCAAATCCCCACCCTGAGCTCCGACTCCTGGTATCAACAAGAAATTGTCGGGGACAATGGCTCGCACTTTTCTGAGCATTTCTGCACGGGTGGCTCCCACCACATACATCATGTTTTCGGCATTCCCCCATTGTTTCGATTGTTCCAAGACTCTTTCAAAAAGCTGCATCCCATCAGGAGTTTCAGTTAACTGAAAATCATCGGCACCGGGATTTGACGTCAAGGCAAGCAAAATCACCCACTTGCCTTCGAACGAAAGAAAAGGACTTACTGAATCTTTTCCCATATAGGGAGCTACAGTAACGGCATCAAAATCCGGCGTTGTTTTGCCGTCTCCAAAAAATGAAGAAGCATACAAACGCGAAGTGTTTCCGATATCGGCACGCTTGGCATCAGCTATTATGAAAACAGGCTCATTGAGCGACCTGATATAGGCAACGGTTCTGTACAAAGCGCTCCAACCGGGCAATCCCATTGCCTCATAAAATGCCAGATTCGGTTTATAAGCAACGGTGTAGTTGATAGTGGCATCTACAACTTCCTTATTGAATTCGAACACTGCATCCTCAATACTACGTCCTTCTCTGATATGCGCAGGGATTTTTGCATACTCAGAGTCCAGTCCAACGCAGAGTACTGATTTTTTTCTGTAAACAATGTCTGTGAGTTCCTGTCTGTTCATAAATCGTGAGGTTAAATATTAACGCCTTCTTTAAGTCTTTCAGTATTTTCGGCAATTTGCAACGAATCAATAAATTGTTGAATATCGCCATTCATAACCGAGGGCAGATTATACACGGTCATCCCGATGCGATGATCTGTCACCCGGCTTTGCGGATAATTATACGTTCTGATTTTTGCCGAGCGATCGCCCGATGAAACCAGCGTTTTTCGCTGACTGGCAATGTTATCCAAATACTTTTGGTGTTCAATTTCGAATATACGGCTTCGTAGAACCTTCAATGCCTTATCGTAGTTTTTTATCTGACTCCTTTCATCCTGACACTGCACAACAATTCCAGTCGGAATATGAGTGAGGCGGATGGCGGAATAGGTTGTATTTACAGATTGCCCGCCAGCACCTGATGAACAAAAAGTGTCTTTTCTGATGTCCGATTCTTTGACTTCAACATCAACTTCATCAGCCTCCGGCAAAATGGCTACCGTTGCAGCAGATGTATGAATACGGCCCTGGGCCTCAGTTTCCGGCACCCGTTGCACACGATGCACTCCGGATTCAAACTTTAAAGTACCATAAGCACTCTCTGCAGTCACGTTTATGATCACCTCTTTGTAGCCACCCATCGTTCCTTCAGTGAAATCGACAACATCGTATTTCCATTTTCGGTTTTCGAGATAACGAGTGTACATCCTGAACAAATCTCCTGCAAACAAGCTGGCTTCATCACCACCAGTGCCGCCACGAATTTCAATGATGCAGTTCTTTTTATCCTGCGGATCAGATGGCAGCAGCAATATTTTTATATCCTCTTCCATCTGTTCCTTCTTCAGATACAATTCATCAAGCTCAGCCTTCGCCATTTCACGAAACTCATCGTCTTTTTCAGTCTGAAGAATGTTCTTTGCGTTCTCGATATTCGACAATACGCTTGAATACTCAAGATAGGCCTCTGTTACAGACTGCAGCTCTTTGTATTCTTTGTTCAGCGCCACATACCGCTTCATATCAGAACTAATATCCGGTTCAGTCAGCATGCGCCCAATGTCTTCCCACTTATCGTGAACTTCTTTCAGTTTGCTAAATATATCCATCTTTTAAACTTCTTTTTTAAAATCCCCAAAGGGTGTTTTTAATTCAACTTCCGCTTTTTGCGAGTCTTCACAATACCCTACAACCTGAGCTCCAATGCCCTTATCAGTAGCCATTTTGATAATTTCAACAGCTGACTTTTCATCGGTATAAATCTCAAGACGATGCCCCATATTGAACGTGCGATACATTTCATCGGGCTCAGTTCCACTATTCATAATCAGTTCAAAAACCGGTGGTATTTCAAAGAAATTGTCCTTTACTACTTTTAGTTTATCGATGAACTTAATGCATTTGAATTGGCCACCACCCGTGCAATGTACCAATCCATGAACTGAACTTCGCATTGTCTCAAACACTTTTTTCATTAGCGGCAAATAGGTCCTGGTGGGCGACAATACCAATTTCCCCATGTCGAGGCCATCAACCGGTGAAGCCTGTGTAAGCTTATTCCGCCCTACATAAGCAAACGCTTCGATAGCCGGATCATACGTTTCCGGAAAAGTCTGACCGACCGAAAAATCAAATATATCATGTCTGGCCGACGTGAGTCCGTTGCTTCCAATTCCGCTGTTGTAGCGGTCTTCCCACTCACATTGTCCGTAAGAAGAAAGTCCGACAATAACATCGCCCGCAGCAATTTTCTCGTTGCTGATAAAATCCCTTCTGTTTATAAATCCCAGCGCTGTTGCATCAACGATAATGGTGCGCACAAGGTCGCCTACATCAGCCGTTTCACCGCCTGAAAGCACAATATCAATTCCGTACCTCTTCATTTTTTCACGAAAACGCAAATTGCCTTCAATGATAGCTGAAATCACGTCGCCCGATACTATGTGCTTATTGCGGCCTATGGTCGATGACACAAAAAAATGGTTGTCAATTCCAACACACAGCATGTCGTCGGTATTCATCACCATCGCATCGGTTGCAATATCCTGCCACACGCTCAGATCCCCGGTTTGCTTCCAGTATGCATAAGCAAGTGCACTTTTTGTCCCTGCACCATCGGCGTGCAGGACAATCAGCTTTTCCGGATCAGACGGGTCAGCGTCTGCTCTGCAAAAAGCGCGTTCAAAACTTCCGTGCCCTATTTTTTCAGCAGCAGCATGCACCTCTTCTTTTCCGGAAGAAACGCCACGATGCAGATATTTGTCGTTATTCATGTTTGCGAAATTAAAAAAGCATTCCCCTGGTTAAAGGGAATGCCATTTATTTATAGAAAAAAACCTAATAATGTCTGTTGCAGAAAACCACACAGAAGCCAGTCGCAGAAAGATGGTTGCTTTTAGTTGCCACCTTCACCTCCGCCAGGATTTTCAGTACCCGTTCCCTCCTCTTCCTTATCATCGTTGATGATCTGAATCTGAGGATTAACCGGAGTATTGGAGTTTGCTTTTGGAACATAATCTGTTCTGAGAATCTGGAATGTGGTGCGACGATTCAACTGATGAGCCGCTTCCTTTTCACCTTCAGTTGCCAGACCATTAATGAAATCTTCGGTCATGACCTGTCCTTTGGTGAACCGGTAATCTTTTCCTTTGTAATTAACAACTTTGTTTGATTCAAGTACACGTGGGACACGTTCTCCATATCCTTTCGGAACAAGACGATCTGGCTCTATGCCTTGACTAATGATGTAATCAACACAACTTTTTGCACGTTTGAAAGACAAGGTGTCGTTGTATTCATCAGAAGAACGAATATCGGTGTGAGAGCCAAGTTCAATTACAAGGGTTGGATTTTCTTTCATAATGATTACCAATCCATCAAGACTGTCTTCGTATTGAGGCTTGAGATCCCATTTTGCCAGATCATATAAAATGTCAGGAAGAACAATCGGTTTCTTTGGTATTGGAACCAGATAATAATCATGAACAAGATCTTTGCTTAATTCAAGGCCAACTGTAGTTTCCTTGCCTTTTTCCGAATAATAGTCAGGCAATGAAACTGACATGTTGTATGTAGTATTTTCAACAATCTGAATGTTGTCAAAATAATACGATCCGGTCTGGTCTGTCGAGTCGGTATAAATGGTGCCATTTGAACCTTCAATACGAACCTCAGCGCCTTTAAGAATTTGCTTTGTGCTATCATCGCGAACAATGCCGGCAAGAGTAAACAAAATCGGAGGCAATTTAAATCTCCATAAATCATCATTGCCACGACCACCCTTGCGGTTTGTGGTGAACCAACCCATTTCCTTGGCATCTGAATCTTTCAGCATTTTGGGGTCATCGTTGAAAATAATGGCAAAATCGTCGCTGCTTGAATTGAGCGGAGATTTCATGTTGACCGGAGTGCTCCATTTACCGTCGGCAAAGTCGCATCGGTAAATATCAAGTCCACCCATACCTACATGACCATTGGAAGCAAAATACAGATATTTCTTTTCACCAACTTCACGAATGGTGGGATACATTTCATCGCCCGTGGTATTGATGATTTCACCAAGATTGGTTGCTTTCTCAAAAGGCTTATTTTTCTTCGAACGAGTAATCATCCAAATGTCGCGTCCTCCCTGGCCTCCGGGCATATTGCTTGCAAAGTACATCGTAAGTTCGTCTTCTGAAAGAGATGGGTGACCTACGGTGAATGAATCGGCAGGAGCTATCGAAATCAATTCAGGTTCAGACCAGCTTTTGCCTTTTTTCTCAGATGTGTAAATTTCACAACCAAGAATTTTCTTTTTCTCTTTTCTGCAACGGGTAAAATAAATGGTGCTGAATTTCGAATTGAAAGTGCAGGAGCCTTCATTGGCTTCGGAATTAAGGATTCCCTCCTCATCTAAAGGAATAGGGGTGCTGTAATTCCCTTTTTTATCCTGTGAAGTGACAAACAAATCTGTAAAAGGTAACCCAGTCCAGTTGTCTTCGCCACGTCCATAAACTTCTTCGCGTGAGGTGGTGAAAACGATGGCTTTATATTTTTTATCAAAATAAGCGGGGCTGAAATCAGCATTTCTGGAATTGAGCTTTTTGTCTGGTTCAACCGTATAACGGGTTGGTGCATCCAGCCATGAAATAGAAAGTTTGCAGGACTCAATGCCATCATTTGCCCGCTTGTCGTCAGGATATTTCGCCTTAAATTCGTTGAATGCAATAAGTGCCTCTTCGTAATTTCCCTGAATTTTCAAACTTTGAGCATAAACATTATATGCTTCAACTTCCGGATAATTTGCCTTGATAACCCTTTTCATATTCAGGCCGGCATTCTTCATATCGTTGATCAGATAGTAGCAAGTGCCAATCTGAAAAAGGATCCTGTTTTTTTCAACTTTATTTTTTACCTTGGTGTACGCTTTTTTATACAACTCAATGGCATCGTAATATTTATTCAGAGAAAACTTCTCATCTGCTTCAGCAGTGAAGTTTTTTTGCGCCATCGATTGTTTCACCGGAGCCACAGCTACAACGGCTAAGACGAGCAAGAACATTAAAAACCTGTTTTTCATATCCTTATAATACGGTTAAAATAAGCAACAATTTTTGATGTTGCTAAATTAAACAATTATTGTTTACTACTTTCATTTTTAAACGATTAAAATGCACTTTCCCATGGATAAAAACATAATAATCTACATAATTCATTGAATTACAAAAAAATAGCCGGTAAAAACCGGCTATTCCAATGAAATAAATTTCGAATATTAAGCCTTGAGTTTTTTCTTGGCTTCTTTACGTTTCAACATGTCATAAGCCAACGGTGTTGCAATGAATACCGTCGAATATGTACCTGAAATTGTTCCAACGAGCATGGCAAAACTGAATCCGCGGATGATTTCACCACCAAGGATGAAAATGGCAAGCAATACAATGATTACTGAACCGGCAGTATTAATGGTACGGCCCAAGGTTGAGTTAACAGCATCGTTGATGTTTGTTTTGTTGTCGCGATTAGGATACAATGTCCTGTACTCACGGATACGGTCGAAGATAACCACGGTGTCGTTGATTGAATAACCAATAATGGTAAGCAATGCGGCAATAAATGTTTGGTCAACATCGAGGGTGAAAGGAAGTATTCCATGGAACCAGGAGAACATGAATATGGCAAACATGGCATCGTGGAACAAAGCTACAACACCTCCCAGACCAAACTGCCAGTTCTTAAACCTGACGGCAATGTAAACGAAAATCACAATCAGAGCCAGAATCAAGGCATATATTGAAGACTGCTTGATGTCATCGGCAATGGTCGGTCCCACTTTCTGACTGCTGAGTCGTCCAAGTACTTTCTCCGGATCATCTGACGTGAAATCTTTAAAGGTCATGCTGGTGTTGAAGAAGCCTTTGAGCGATTCAAATATTTTGGTTTCAACCAATGAGTCGGCATTTTCAGAGTTATCATCAACCAGGTATTTTGTAGTGATCTTGACCTGATTATTTGAACCAAAAGTTTTCACATCAGGTGTTTCACCCATTGCTTTAAACAACTCACCACGAATATCATCTACTTTTACATCGTTGTCAAAACGAACCACATAGGTACGGCCTCCCGAGAAATCAACGCCCCAGCTCATTCCACGTGTTGCTAAAGAGTAGATACCGATTACGAAAATAATTCCCGAAAACACATAAGCATACTTTCTCATTTTGATAAAGTCAAACTTAGTGGTAGTGAATAATTTCTCAGTAATCTTCGTAAAGAAAGAGATAGGTCTGTTGCGATCGAGCCACCAGATAAATATCAGACGACTTACAAACAGTGCCGTGAACAGAGAAGTGAAAATACCAATGATAAGGGTTGTGGCAAATCCCTGAACAGGACCCGAGCCGAACCACAAAAGAATAATACCGGTGAGGAGCGTTGTTACGTTACCATCGATAATGGCGCTAAGCGCATTTTTAAATCCATCATCAATAGCAAGCCGTGTTCCCTTCCCGGCTCGTAATTCCTCTTTAATACGCTCATAGATAATAACGTTTGCATCCACCGCCATACCAATGGTGAGGACAATACCAGCGATACCAGGGAGAGTAAGAACCGCTCCCATAGAAGCAAGCACTCCGAAAATCAGCACAACGTTGGTCAGAAGAGCAATATTTGCTGCCAGACCAGCTTTGTTATAGAAAAAGATCATGTAAATAAGCACCAATACAAACGAAATCAAGAAGGATATCATACCTGCATTGATTGCTTCAATACCTAACGAAGGACCGACAACAGCCTCTTCAACTATACGTGCAGGAGCAGGCAGTTTACCTGACTTGAGCACGTTTGCAAGATCCTGACCTTCAGCTACATCAAAATCACCTGTAATTGAAGAACGACCATTTGGAATTTCGCCTAAAACATTCGGAGCTGAGTACACATAGTTGTCAAGTACAATAGCGATGCTCTTCCCAATATTATCGGCGGTGAGCTTTTTCCAAATTTTAGCTCCTTCGCTGGTCATCATCATCGAAACCTCAACGCGGCCATTCTGGTCATAGTCTTGCCATGCATCGGCAACTTTGTCGCCTTCGAGTTTCGGTGTTCCGTCAGTAGTGCTTATTTTGAGCGCGTAGAGTTCGAAAAAGTCACCGGGCACATCCATTTTGATGGCTTTTGCACCCCAGGCAAACCAGGTGTTGGTGAATGAGTTGGCTACCAAAGCCAGATATGAATTAACCTGGGCGGTATCTTTTGAATGAACATATCCAATCATCGGGCCTTCGCCTGGATAACGTTTTCCTTCACTGTCAACGACATTAAAGCTTGCGAAGAGCGACATCAGAGGATTCTCAGCTTTTTCGTTGGTGGCTGTTTGAGTAGTGTCAGTCTGACTTGGAATTTCATCAAGCTTCTGCTCCAGCGATGACGGCTTGTTTTGAGCAGTAGCAACTGAATCTTTAGCCACTGTTGAATCAGCATTCAAAGAATCGGGTGTGAGCACCTGCTTGCTTAAAATATTTTTTATAGTCTCGTCTGCCTTTTCAATTGCAGGTAAGATTTCAACAAAATCATACGTTTCCCAGAACTCCAGCTTGGCAGTTCCCTGGAGAATTTTACGAACGCGGGTAGGATCTTTCACACCCGGGAGTTCGACGAGGATACGTCCGCTGGTGCTTAGTTTCTGGATATTTGGCTGGGTAACGCCGAATTTATCGATACGTTTACGAAGAACCATGAAAGTGCGGTCAATTGCACTGCTGATCTCATCTTCCAAAACTTTAATCACCTCATCATCGGTGCTGTTTGTTTTGATGCGATCGCTCAGTTCACGGGTCAGGAAAAAAGAGGCCAGTGGTTTTCCAGGAGCAAATTCATTGATGCTTTCGACGAAAAGGTCAACATAGGCTGACTGCGAATTTTTCTGTTTTTCGACAGCATTCTTAATTGCTTTCTTGAAATTCGGGTCCTGATTGTTGCCGGAAAGAGCAATAATAATATCAGCCTCGGAAATTTCCAAAGTCACGTTCATACCTCCCTTGAGGTCAAGACCAAGGTTAACTTCCTTGTCTTTACAATCCTTGTAGGTGAATTTTTTAATCCACGCCAGATTGTAAATGACTTCATTCGACATTGAGTCGAGATAATAACTTTCCCACGCGGCTGAAATAGAGTCAAAAATGACCCGTTCGCGAAGCGTGTCTCCTTCAGCAAGTTCTTTGGCCAGCTGTGATGCAGCTTCACTGGTAGCATATTCCTTTGCATCTTTCTCTACCTTGCGTGTGCAATAGGTAAAAGAGAGAGAATACAAACTTACCAAAATGAAAATAACAGCAAAAAACCTGATCGTTCCTTTTATTTGCATATCAAACAGTTTAAAAGACTTTTCGTCAAAATTTTGAGGGTGCAAAGATAGAACAACTGAATGAATTATATAGCATTTTCCCTAAAATAATTCAAGAAAATCGCATTTACCTCATAATCATTAATCTCCGTCAGGAAATAAATATATTCCGGAATATTTTTTCAAGCGCTCTTTTGTTACCCCGAAACAGTATTGTTGCTGATTTATAATCAATTACGGAATTCGCTGCCAGCAGCAGGTCTGTTCCGATGATACCGTCCACGGGATCACAGCCAGCTTTGCCAAAAGTCTCATTTACTGTACTTAGATCAAGCAGAACGAACGGAAACTTATCCATTTTAAAATCGCCGAGTTCAAACCTGTCACACCTCGACAATGAAATACTCAGACTCCCGGAACCAATTCCAATGGCGGATTCACGTTCAAGAGAAGGATCATGAATGAGCCGGAATCGTTCAGATCGCTCAGCATCAAGCACACAATTCGATGCGCCCGTGTCGATAATCATCGAAGCAGCAAATCCGTTAATTAGTACATCAACCACAATATGTGATTGTTGCCCCTGCATTCCGGACAAAAACCTTAATGGCAGGACAGATCTCATTATCAGAAGTTGGGGGTGAGATTGTATTTTTTGTAATAATTCTCAATAAAAGCAACCGCTTCTTCCGGAGTTTCAGCAAATTCGTAGAGATTAAGATCCTTTTCTGCGATATTGCCAAATTTCACCATGGTTTCGCGGAACCATTTGTCCATGTCAGTCCAATACTCTTTGCCAACAAGCACAATCGGGAAATGTGCGATTTTTTTTGTCTGAATCAGCGTCAATGCTTCGAACATTTCATCGCATGTTCCAAATCCGCCGGGCAATACAATAAAGCCCTGACTGTATTTCATAAACATTACTTTCCGGACAAAAAAGTATTTGAAATTCAGGATTTTATCTTTATCGATGTACTCATTTGCTTCCTGTTCAAACGGAAGCTGAATGTTAAGACCCACCGACTTGCCACCTGCTTTTTTAGCCCCGAGGTTACCGGCTTCCATGATGCCAGGACCGCCACCGGTAATTACCCCGTAACCCGCTTTGCAGAGCTTGTAGGCAATGTCAACGGCAAGTTTGTAATAAGGGTCGCTGGTCATTGTCCGGGCTGAGCCGAAAATAGTAACACAGGGGCCAATGGCCGCCAGTGTCTCAAAACCTTCTACAAACTCAGACATGATTTTAAAAATCTGCCAGGAGTCATGCGTTTTTACTTCATGCCAGTTTTTGGGTTCCAGCGCACGGCGGATTTTTTCATCATCATTCAGGTGTTCAAACCCATTGTTGTCGTTCATCATATTTCCTTCAATTAAAAAGTTCATTTTCTATTTCTGTTTTCGAAGTGCTCTTTCAGATAATTACCTGTCAGACTATCAGACACTTGAGCAACCTCTTCGGGGGTTCCTGTCGCAACAATCCTGCCACCATGCTTGCCTCCACCGGGCCCCAGATCGATGAGGTAATCAGCATAGGCAATTACATCGAGGTGATGCTCGATCACAATGACGGTGTTGCCTCTTTTAACAAGTGTATTGAGCACTTCAAGCAAAACCCGGATGTCCTCAAAATGAAGTCCTGTTGTTGGCTCATCCAAAATATAAAGGGTCCGGCCTGTATCCTTACGCGTGAGTTCGGTTGCCAGTTTTATACGCTGCGCTTCGCCACCGGAGAGCGTCGTGGAACTTTGTCCCAGCTTGATGTACCCAAGCCCCACCTTTTGCAAGGTCGAAACATAGGTGAGAATATAAGGCTGGTTTTCAAAGAATTCGGCCGCCTGATTTATAGTGAGATCAAGCACATCGCTGATGCTTTTACCCTTGAACCTAACCTCCAGCGTTTCACGATTGTAGCGGCGCCCGTCGCAGTCATCACAATTGACATACACATTGGGCAGGAAATTCATTTCAATGGTTTTTAGTCCGGCACCCTTACAGGTTTCGCATCGGCCCCCAGCCACATTGAATGAAAAACGGCCAGGTTTGTAGCCCCGGGCTTTCGATTCCGGCAGTATTGTGAATAATTTTCTAATTTCATCAAACACTCCGGTGTAAGTTGCCGGATTGCTGCGCGGCGTTTTTCCAATGGGAGCCTGATCAATCTCTATCACTTTATCAATATGCTCCAATCCTTCAATCGACGCGTATTTCAGCGGACGTGTAATACTTTTGTACAACTTGTTGCTTAAAACAGGATACAGGGTTTCGTTTACCAATGAGCTTTTCCCACTACCTGACACCCCAGTGATGCAGACAAACAACCCAATTGGGAAATCGACCTGCACCTTGTTGAGATTATGACCTGTTGCTCCTTTGACGGTGATCAGGCGTGAATCTGGTTTACGTCTTTCTTCCGGAACCGAAATAGATTTGATTCCATTAATATAATCGCAGGTTGGTGTTGAATGTTTTGACATTTCGGCTGGCACACCGGCAAAGGTAATGTAGCCACCTTTGCGACCAGCACCGGGCCCCATGTCAATTACATAATCAGCTGCCCGGATCATTTCCTCGTCGTGTTCAACAACAATCACCGAGTTACCTGCGTCGCGCAGTCGTTTGATACTTTCAATTAACTTGCGGTTGTCGCTCTGATGCAGCCCGATACTGGGTTCATCGAGAATGTACAAAACACCGGTAAGCTTTGACCCGATCTGCGATGCAAGCCGGATCCGCTGCGATTCTCCACCCGAAAGCGATGCTGCCGGTCGGCTCAGGCTAAGATAATTCAGACCAACTTCCGACAAAAATCCAATTCTTGAAGAAAGCTCCCTAATGATATCATTTGCAATGGCGCCGGTACGTTTGTCCAGCCTTTTAGGTAAATTACTGATCCAGGACAGCAGTGCATCCATTTCATAATCCGAGACTTCGGCAATATTCTTTTCGTCAATTTTGAAGAAAAGGGATTCCTTTTTCAAACGAGATCCTTCACATTCAGGGCATGGAATCATATTCATAAACGACTCAGCCCAGCGTTTGAGCGCAGGATTCATGTCGTCATCCTGTCTGTTCAAAAGCATATTAATGATTCCATCAAATGAAAGATTGTAGCTGCTGGTAACGCCCAGGTATTCGTTTGTGAGATTGAGCATTTCATTCGAACCATACAAAATGGCATTCAATGCATCATCGCTGAGGTCTCCAACTTCATCGTCGAGGGTGTTGCCGTATTTTTTACAAATAAGCTCAACTTGTTTGAAAACCCAATTGTTTTTGTATTCTCCAAGAGGTGCTATTCCGCCTTTGCGCAAAACCACCCTTTTGTCGGGGATAATTTTTTTGATATCCACTTCGGAAACAGTTCCCAGCCCTTTACAGTGCGGACAGGCGCCGTATGGGCTGTTAAACGAGAATGAATTCGGCTCGGGCAATTCATACGATTCCCCGGTTTCCTCACACATCAGTTTTCGACTATAAAAAGCGATGTTTTTGTTTTGTTCGTCGTGAATGGCCACAACACCCTTTCCATATCGCAGAGCAAGATTCAATGCCTTGCCCAGACGTTTGCTGCTTGTCGCTGACACTTCAATGCGATCGACAACCAGTTCAATATCATGTATTTTATATCGGTCGACCTGAAGCCCTTGAACAGCCTCTGTTATTTCTCCATCAATGCGGAAAAATACAAAACCAATTTTTCGGTATTGTTCGAACAATTCGCGATAGTGTCCCTTCCGGGCCTTCACCAATGGAGCAAGCACCGCAATCTGCTTGTCGGCAAACCGCTGTTCAATCATTTCGATAATGCGTGCGTCAGAATACTGAACCATGGGTTTGCCGGTATGCCGGGAATAGGCCATAGATGCTCGTGCGTAGAGTAGCCGCAAATAGTCGTAAATCTCCGTTATTGTTCCAACAGTGGAGCGGGGATTGCGGCCTGAAGTCTTCTGATCAATGGAAATAACTGGCGAAAGTCCTGTTATCCGGTCAACATCGGGACGCGACATATCGCCAATAAACTGACGAGCATAAGCAGAAAAAGTATCCATATACCTGCGCTGGCCCTCGGCAAAAATAGTATCAAACGCCAGCGATGATTTCCCACTACCACTCAAACCAGTTACAACCACAAGGCTAAAACGAGGAATTCTGACCGAAACATCTTTCAGGTTATGTTCGCGGGCCCCAATTACTTCGAGCCATTCCTGCCCGGGTTCAAATGGAAATTCTTCTTTGCTCATTTGCTACTCCACTCTCACTGAATCCTGAAAAATTGTATAAGGCTCATCGATTTCATCTAGGCTTTTCGAATAGCTCATCGATATGGGTAAGGCAATCTGATAACTTTTGCCTGAGGAAACTGTCAGGCTATTGGATATCAGCCATGGATTGAGATAACGCAGTTCAAGATAGGAAACCTCATTTTCTTTAGCCCAGACAGCCAGATCCGGTATTGATGCGGAAACCGAAACATATTTTATTTTGACCGGCTGATAAATATCCTTATTTCTGATGAAAAATCCGTATGTTAACGGATGGTCGTAAATGAGTTTCAGAGCCAGAATTCGATAGACATACCGCGAAGTTTCCTCATTCAGAAATAATGAATAATAATCGTTGCTTTTCTGTTCAGTAACTTTTTGCTGGAGTCCGCCACTGCCCATATTGTAGGAGGCTGCGGCCATGCTATAGGTGCCGAATCTTGACAATGAAGCCTTGATGTATTTACAGGCTGCAATGGTTGCTTTCTCCAGGTTATTACGCTCATCAACCTGGCTGGTAATTTCGAGTCCATATTCTAACCCGGTCTTTTGCAAAAACTGCCAAAAGCCTTTGGCGCCAGCGGGTGAAGCAGCATTGGTGAGTTCGCTCTCACACATTGCCAGAAACTTTATATCGTCGTGAACGCCGTTTGATTTGAGAAGAGGTTCTATAATCGGAAAGAAACGACCCGAACGTTTCAATAGTAAAATTGTGTGTGAGTGCCAGTACATATTGGCCATGATTTCCCTTTCAAGTCTTTCACGAACAATCAGATGATCGGTCGGGACCTTCTCGCCACAAAAGGTGAGTGAATCGGGAATAAATGGTTGGAAAACCTTAACGGTCTGCCGGCTCATGCTGAAGTATTGCTCGTCCGGATTCCTGCTGTTATTATTAATGGCGGAAAACATAAAAATCTGCATTCCTGCAATGATGAGGACCAAACTAAGGATGACACCGATTATCCATTTTTTTACAAACATGATCTGAAAGAGAGCTATGGGTTTTGACAATTAAAAAAACAATTTCACCTTCATCCGGGAATAAGATATTCCTAAGAAAAGGCAAATTCAACAAGATCTTGAAATAAATCAGATTACCCGTTCAAGGTTATTCTTTGTCACGATTGAGATGGGCAATATGGAAAAGACCCCCGAAAACAATAGTAACAAAAGAGACATAAGCAAGGGTAATAAAACCATTCCAATGATTGAACAAAGATAGTAATTTTACGGTTGCCAGCATTGAAATAAGACCAATGATGCAATAAATCATGGCCACCGATCTTTCGTGGAGACCAAGGTAGGACAAATGATGGGTGGTGTGATCCTTGCCGCCAACAAAAGGCGACCGGCCTGATGCAATGCGTTTGAAAAAAACCGTGGTTGTATCGGTCAGGGGAATAATAAAAATAACCAGGACCGTCAGGATTTTCTGCAAGTCTGTTACACTGGTTTTATCAAGCTCCAGATTCCATCCATATTTTATTCCCAAAAACGCGACAGTCGTTCCCAAAAACATGCTGCCTGTATCGCCCATAAATAGTTTTGAGGGGTTCCAGTTGAAAAACAAAAATCCTCCTATTGCTGCAATGAGCCCAATTGAAATGAACAGATATGGTCCGTCGTCCAGCCCGTTGAGTTGCATAATAACCAGGAAGCATGAAAGAATAAAAATAACAACAACCGATGCGATTGCATCCATATTGTCGAGCAGATTGATCGCGTTCATTATTCCAATCACCCACACTATAGTTAGGATCATATCAACGACAACAATATCTGTAACATTTATTGCAGATCCGGAAAAAATGATGACAACTGCAGTCAGGACTTGTAAGCCGAGTTTAATGAATGGTTTTGTATTGAAAGCATCGTCGAACAACCCGGCAATAAAACCTATTGATACAGCCAGCATTAGTCCGAGAAATTCAACATTGCGAGCGATGGCGGAATCCGGATCAAGCATTGAATAGGCAATCACCGAAATCAGAAAAAGAATGTAGAATGTAATGCCTCCAAATGAAGGTTTCTGCGTCGAAGTCCACCTGACGCCGGTTTCTTTTGCAGTGCGCAATCCCAATGTGCTTGAAAACTTCAGGAACAATCCATTAATGATTAATGAAAACCCAAAGAATAAAACGACGACAATCAGAATATCAGTCCAAACCATACCGGAATTGATTAAAACGGTGATATAAAATTACGAAAGAAATCGCCTGACTGATCTTTAGAGCTAACAATCAACGGATTTTCAGGCCACTCAATATTCAAATCCGGATCATTCCAGAGTAATGTTCGTTCGGAAGCTGCATTGTAATTCGCAGTGCATTTGTAGTTAATAACGGTGTTCTCTTTAAGCGACAAAAATCCGTGCGCAAAACCCGCAGGAATCCAGAATTGAAAATTATTTACAGCTGAAAGTATTGCTGAATAATACTTCCCATATGTCGGAGAATTTTTTCTGATATCAACAGCAACGTCAAAAATACTTCCGTGAACCACTCTGATCAGCTTTCCCTGCGCATTGGGGGGAGTTTGAAAATGCAATCCTCTCAACACAAAACGGTGCGATGAGCTTTCGTTATCCTGAATAAATTCACTGCTGATGCCGAGTTCACGATACTTCTGCAAGTGATAGGTTTCAAGAAAGTGTCCCCGATCATCGGTGAACACTTTTGGTTTTATCAATAAAAGGCCTTCGCAATCAAACGTTTGAACTTCCATCGTCTTTTCTTCTAAACTTTTCAAAAATTCTGTCTTTCCATGATTTCTTCACTATGTCTTCTGAATCATAATAACCATGCTTCGAATTATTGTAGCCATAACCATAGCCATAGCCGTAGGCAAATCCCATAGAACTGCCGGCGCCGGTTATTTCGGGGTCAACATTGTTGAGAATAATACTCATGAAACGCAAATTATTTTCATGATACAGCTTTTCAATATTGTAAATGTAGGAGCGTTTTGAATAATTTGCTCTTACAACATAAATCGGATAATCTGCATACTGCAGTGGCTTCATGGCGTCGCTGACAAGCCCGATGGGAGGCGTGTCCATGATTATATAATCGTACTTTGTCTTCAGGAATGTCAGGAGCTCGTCGGTTTCGTTTGTCAGAATTAGTTCTGATGGATTGATGGGCGTAGGTCCTGCTGTGATGAAATGAAGATTAGGGATACTGCTCTGTTTGATGCACTCTTCTACCGTATTTATTTTGAGCAGGATTGACGAAATCCCTTTCTCATTGTCGGTATTAAATCCAAGATGGATTTTTGGTTTTCTCAAGTCGAAATCGAGAACAATTACATTCTTGTTATTGAATGCCAATACGCCGGCGAAGTTGATGGCGACAAAAGTCTTTCCTTCACCTGACACCGTGCTCGATATTGCAATGACTTTCGCCTGAGTAATATTTTTGATAAACTGCAGATTCGTACGAATGGCCCTGAGTGCCTCCGCAAGCAAAGAACGGGGTCGTGTATCGACGATCAACTGACTGACGGGAATAAAACTTTTGTACTTTGGAATTACACCAAGTACCGGGACTGTGGTGAGTTTTTTCACATCGCGCAAGGAGACAACTTCATTGTATAAAATGTATCGAAGAATGAGAAATGCGAAGCTGAGGACCATTGCGAAAACAAATGCTCCAATCCAGATGAGTTTGTTGTTGGGAGAAACCGGAGCAAAATTGGACTGCGCAGGTTGCAATACGATTAGCTGACTCACATATCCGGCCTGAGCAATACTGTGTTCGATTTTCTTCTCAATCAGCTGGTTGTAAAACTTTTCATTCACCGAATAATAGCGCTCAATCCGGCTTTGATCATCCATGGTACCGATGACAGGTTTGCCCAGCATACGAAGAATGTTGTTCTTTTCTGCTACGTAGCGCTGGTACTGCCGTTTGTATTTCGTCAATAAGCCGATTGTGCTTTCACGGATAATTTTATTCTGAAACTCAATCTGTGCATTAATACTTTCAATTGCAGTAGAGTTTTCGGTCACGCGCAGAAGTAATTCCTGCTTGCGCATTTCAAGATCTTTGAGCGACTGCAAATAAGGCGACAGATAAACCTGTGATTCAATACCACTGATTAAAGGAAGCAACGTAATGATATCGGCATTTCCTGAAGAAAATGCTTTATAAAAAATCTCGAGCGATTCTACCTCTGATGAATTCTCCGATATAAGATTGTCAAGCTCGAAAAGTCTCGATTGAAGTGCAGTACGATCAAGGCTTGAATCAACAGAAGGTGCCGACGACTGCTGTAGTGAATCTTTTGTCTGATCCAGATTTTCTTCCACCTGCCCAAGCTGTGAGTCGATGAATTCAAGAATGCTGTTGGAACTATTTTTCTGATACTCGACTTCAAAAGTCGCAAATTCTTTTGCCACACTGTTCACAACATCTGCAGCTTTGCGCGGGTTGTAATCCTTAAGACTGATTCGGATGGTTTTTGCAACATCGTTTATTACAGCAATGTTCACTTGCTGCGAATACTGGGCTGCAATATCCGTGAGATTATTAAACTGGACTATGAACTGCTTGTTTCTATTGGACTTGAAAAAAGCATGGGCGTCATTATTTATTGGTGTGAGGACAAAATTCACCTGAGGCAGTGAAACCGGCTCATGAAACCTGAAACTTTTGTCCGTTTGAATTCCATTAATTTCGGTGATTACAAAACCTGTATCATGGACTTCGATCAGCAATGGTACACCATAAAAAGTAGAATCGACGATTTCATATTTAATATCAAACGGAACATCATCGTATAACTCGAAATTAAGAATATTTCCCTTTGCGAATACGCTTACTCCAAGCGGAAGGTTCGAAACGACACGCTGCATAAACACCGGTGAGCGCATAATTTCAATCTTCCTGTAAATGTCATCCTCGTAGTACGTCTTATTGTCAAATAGTTTTTCGGCTTTGTCATCCGTATTAATCTGAACTATACAAGCAGATTCGTAAACAGGCTGGGTATAGCGCAGATAAACATAAACAGCGGTAAACAACAATGCCGAAAAGACAATAATATATATCAGACTTTTTCTCGTGATATTGAGAAAAAGTTTGAAATCGAATTCGTCGTTGAATTTAATTTTGCGGCTGTCGGTCATGGTTTGGTCAACGTGTAAAATTATAAATGAGCAGACCTGTAGAAACTAATGTCAGATAAGGCGCCAGACTTTCAATAAACTTTCTGAGTGGCCTGTGTTGCGGTTCTACATACACAATGTCATTTGGAAGTACCTGAACAAAAGAATACTTTGCCTGCGAAAAATCGGAAAGATCAATGGCGTAGATTTTTAATCCGGCAGTTGTATTTCGTATCAACCGGATGGAATAGGCCTTCCCTTCTTTGATTCCGCCAGCTGAAGAAATCACATCAACAAGGGTAGTGTTTTCGTTGACATAAGGAATAACAGTAGCAGTCTGGGTTGTACCACCGGTCATGAAAAATATCCGTTTGTTCAGCAGAGAGATCTGAACATAAGGTTCTACGACCGATTTAGCAAACAGAGCAACAATCTCTTTTTCGCACTGATCCGTTGTTAGTCCTGCAACAAGAGTTTGTCCGACTATAGGCAGCGCAATGTATCCGGCAGAATCGACCGTAAAAACAATCGGGGAACTTTCTCCCGCACCTTGCTGCGATGCGGCACTCAGGGGTTCAAGTAACTTCTCGCCTTTGTTTGAATAAACATTTATTGTCAAATTATCCCCTATCTGAATCAGTGGCTCACCGGGCACAAGCAGTTCCGATGCCGGGGCAAATGTAGCACGGTCTTTCACTTTGTACATATCGGACGGATAAAAAGCCCGATTGCAAGAAGCGAAAAAGACTGATACTAAAACAATTAATACAAATATTTTTCTGAACATAACAGACCAAACTATTGTCAAAGGTAGCTTTTTTTATACAATTGTCTTTTCTACGTTCGAAAACGTAGTTTTGTTACCATTATATAAAATGCCTGATTATTTCAATTGACGAAATATAATTCTGTATTTCGACCTTTTTTTGAAAGTCAATCCAGTTTAACCTTTTTTAATTCGATGAGGTTGTAATACAAAGCTTTCATGTCTTCAACCATCCGTTGATATTGAAATCTTTCGCCCACAAATTCCCAACCCTGCGAGGACATTGACTCATAGAGGATTTTGTCCGTGATAAGTTTCACAATGTTTCTACTCATGGTTTCAACATTCTGCGAAGGAGAAAGCAATGCCGTTTTGCCATCAATCACGATATCGCGTATGCCGCCAACGTCTGTACTTACCACCGGACAATTCGAAGCCTGAGCTTCGATTAGACAAACCGGGGTGCCTTCATTCAGCGAAGTCAGTACAAGCAAGTCAAGACCAGACATAATTTCATCCACATTCTTTTGCCACGAGGTGAAATGAACCATGGTGTCAGGATCCGTATTGTCATTTGTGGCAATATTTTTCTGATTAAAGCGATGTCGTACCTCAAGGTTTGTTTCACCATCACCTACCACAAAATACCTGACCTTTCCACGATGCAGTTGTGATACACGATCAACAACGTCGACAAACATTGTGTGATTTTTCACCGGAACCATTCTGCCAATTATACCAATTGCAAACTCATCATCCTGAAGCTGATATTTCTTTCGGAAAAGTGATCTTTTGATTGCTTTTTCTTCCTGAAATTTTGTCAGATCAAAGCCATTGGCAATCACATGAACCTGATCTTTGTTACAAATTCTGAATCTACTAACCAGATCAGCCTGCTGCCTTACACTCAATGCAACGATCGCATCTGTTTTGCGTGCAAGATTTCGTTCAATGGTCTTATAAAACGAACTAATTAAACTGCTGAAATAGGCTTCGAAAACATGTCCATGATATGTATGCACAATAATGGGGACCTTCATCTTATATGCAGCGCTGCGGCCTACAGCTCCAGCCTTCGAAGCATGCGTGTGTACAATGTGTGGTCTGAAATCAGCAATGATTTTTTTCACATCGCGGTAAGCTGCCCGGTCGAGAACAAAATTCATCGAACGTCGCATCGACTCGATGATGACAGGCTCTATTCCAAGTGAGTGCGGAATGTGAAGCGAATCGTGTTCATTCAATTCATTGGGACCGCCAATCAGCAAAGTCTCGAAGTCCGGCTCCAAATGCTTCGTCAATTGCGATGCATTGTAGGTTGGACCGCCTAAATTAAATCTGTTTAGAATTCTTAATACCCTTATTTTTTCAGCCATTACATATATTTTTTCCACCAGTTCTGAAATACGATAATTGACCAAAGCAAGCTCTGGTCGCGCAATCCACTACCGCGCCCAACCGAATTTTTCAATCGCTGCATTTTCTCCGGATAAAATATTCCCTGGTGTTTAATGAACTTATCATCAAACCATTCATTACTGATATTGTTCAGTAAAGCGCCATTCATCCACTTACCCACAGGGACCTCAAATCCATGCTTTGGCCTTTGGGTAATGCTTTCAGGAAGAATATCATTGAATGAGTCAGACAAAATTTTCTTTGTTTGCAACGAATCGAATTTCCATTTAGATGGCAAAGAAAAGGCAAAGTCAATTATACGATAGTCAAGAAATGGAGATCGCACTTCGAGTGAAGCTGCCATCGACATCAAATCGACTTTTCTCAACATGTCTCCAGTTAAAACAAGTTTCATATCGTTGCGCAATACCGAATTCATATCATCGGGATGCCCCAGATCGAGTCTGCCGCGAACCCTGTTCATGCTGTAATGTCGCGATAAATGCAGTAAATGCGACACTTCTCGACCGGAATGAAAAGCTGCCAAAAATAAATATCGTTCGCCAGGCCGCATTGATGCAACTCTTCCCATTCGCCGTGCCTGACGCATTTTATCAGAAAATCTGCTACCGCGACCAAACACACCCGGGATGGCAGCAGCAGCCGTAAAAGCCATCATTTTTGCGCGCGAGGCACCCGCAATCATTGCCAGCGCACGGTGTTTGCGATAACCCCCAAACACTTCGTCTGCTCCATCGCCCGATAACGCAACAGTTACATGTTGCCGCACAAACGAGGACAATACATTCACTGCAATGGCCGAGGAATCTCCAAACGGCTCATCAATATATTCCAGAACGTTTGGCAGCGCTTTTAGAAAGTCTACTTCGGTCACCGGAATGATTGTGTGCTTTAAAGAATGACGCTGTGCAATTTCCGAGGCATACGCCGATTCATCGTAATACGGCGCATCCGGAAATCCGATTGAATAGGCATGTATATTTGGATCGTGCTGAGCTGCAAGCACAGAAATGATAGAGGAATCAATACCACCACTCAGAAAAGTACCGATCGGAACATCCGATATCAACCGCGTGCGAACACTGTCGGAAAGCAAGTCCCTGAGCTGCTCGCATGCATCCTGGTAATTCCCTTTGAACGCATCATTGCCAATGGAATAATACGAATGAATTTCCGTTTTATCTTTTGTGATTACAGCATAATGAGCGGCTTCCAGCTTTTTTACTTCCTGAAAAATTGAGTCGGGTTCCGGAATATACGTCAATCTGAAATACTCGTAAACGCTCTGTTCATCAAGTGTCCGACGAATCGGATATTTCAAAATGGCTTTCATTTCCGAAGCAAAAACAAAGGCCGATGCTTCGGAATAATACAACAATGGTTTCACTCCGAAACGGTCGCGGGCAAGTACCAGTCGCTGTTCCAGTGAATCAAAAATACCTATGGCGAAAAATCCGTTGAAAGTCTCGAAACACTTTACGCCATATTGAATGAACGATTTTAAAACAACTTCCACATCACCACTGGTGCGAAAAGTATGTCCATGTTTCTCAAGCTCTGTGCGGATTTCACGAAAATTAAAAATCTCTCCGTTAAACACCAGCGTGTAGCGTCCATCTTCCGAAACATAGGGTTGATGCGATGCTTCGCTTACATCGATGATGGAAAGACGGGCATGCCCGAAAAGAAAATGATCTCCACTTTTTGTTGCTGAATAATCGGGGCCGCGCTGCCTGAGCGTTGCAAGCGCATCGGGAAGTGCATCAAAAAACTTACTTCCGTTGTCGTTACGGGAAAAAACGCCGGTAATTCCGCACATGGTTATTGGGTGTTGCGCGAATAAATTTTACAAGTGAATTACTTCGTCGTATGCAGCAGCAACTGCTTCCATCACGGCTTCGCTCATGGTCGGGTGCGGATGTACAGAATGGATAATGTCGTAGCCAGTGGCCTTCATATTGCGCGCCACAACGGCTTCGGCAATCATTTCAGTCACGTTGTCACCGATCATGTGAGCCCCCAGCCATTGATTGGTTTTTGCATCAAAAATAACTTTTACAAATCCATCGGTGTTACCTGCTGCCTTTGCTTTACCGCTGGCGGTGAATGGAAATTTACCAACCTTGACTTCAAATCCGGCTTCCACTGCGGCTTTCTCGGTCATACCAACCGAAGCTACTTCTGGAAAAGTGTAGGTACAGCCAGGTATATTTCCGTAATCAATCGGATGAACATCCATGCCGGCTATTTTCTCAACGCAGATAATCCCTTCGTGCGAAGCCACATGCGCCAGGGCCGGACCTTTTACAATATCGCCGATGGCATAAACGCCATCAATATTTGTTCGGTAGAAATCATCAACCAGAACTTTACCGCGTTCGAATGCAACACCGGTTTCTTCAAGCCCCAGTCCTTCCAGATTGGTTGCAACACCAACAGCTGACAATACTACATCGGCTTCGAAAATTTCTTCGCCTTTTTTTGTATTCACATACACCTTGCATTTATCGCCACTTGTATCAACCTTTGTTACTTCCGATGAAGTGAGAATGCTCATGCCGGCTTTTTTGAACGAACGTTCAAGTTGTTTACTTACTTCTTCGTCTTCGACAGGAACAACGTTTGGTAGAAATTCTATCAACGTCACTTTTGTTCCAATGGTATTATAGAAATACGCAAATTCACTGCCTATCGCGCCGCTGCCCACCACAACCATGCTTTCGGGTTGTTGAGGCAAAGTCATGGCTTCGCGATATCCGATGATTTTTTTACCATCCTGTTTCAATGCGGGTAGTTCACGCGAACGCGCTCCGGTAGCGAGAATGATGTGATTGGCATCGTACATCGTTTTGGTGCCGTCTGCGGCTGTCACTTCCACTTTTTTACCGGGCATCAGTTTCCCGAAACCAGGGAGAATTTCAATTTTATTTTTTTTGAACAGAAACTGAATGCCTTTGCTCATGGCATCGGCCACACCGCGGCTGCGCGAAACAATGGCTGCAAAATCGGGTTTCACTTCCCCTTCGAGTTTGATCCCGTAGTCGGCAGCATGTTTCATGTATTTGAATGCCTGAGCGCTTTTCATCAGGGCTTTGGTTGGAATACAACCCCAGTTGAGGCATATTCCGCCCACTTCGGCCTTTTCAACAACAGCTACTTTCATCCCTAACTGCGAAGCCCTGATGGCAGCTACGTATCCACCGGGACCACTTCCAATAACAATGACATCGTAATTCATATCCTTCTGTAATTTAATTTCAAAGGTATGAATAAATGAGAAATTGATTTTCAATATCTTTTTCGCGGCACGAACCTTGTGCAATGCGGCGCCCTATGAAAAATATGAACAGACTCATTGTTTTTGCAGCAATATTTATCACAGCAGTGTCATCATGCCGCGCGCAAAGCGATATTGAAGACTTTTTCCGACCGCGCATGCCGGAACAGATCGACACCATTTATTATCCCTTTTACAATGGAGTTCAAATGATAGAAGTCGATCATCTGGCCTATTGGGATCGGAAAATATTTTTTCTTGAGCAATCACAGCCACGCGCTATGTCGTACAGCATGCTCGAACCGCCTCCCCCGCCCAATGAATATTTCTTCCGCGATAGCACCGGAAATATCATTAACGCATACAACACATTCTGGTCGCTTGAGTCACTCAATGCATTGTTCAAAGATGTGCCACTTGACAAAAGAAGCAACAACTTAATGCATCAGCTAATCCCGACACATGCCGGGAAAACTGCTTTTTCAGATGGAGTATGGCCCTACAGCCCGCAGCCGATGAACTTTTTCAATGGGTTCTATAAAGTGTATAATTTTTCGAATGTTGATACAGCTCATAAATCAGACTTATACTTTCAAGGAGATTTCAGTCCGTTTACCAATTGCACAGTGGGGCTGATTGATTCTTTCGGCAATATCAAAGTCCCGATAAAATATGAAGCGCTCTGGCCGTTAAGAAACAATCTGCTGGTGCAACTCAACGGAAAGTGGGGCGTAATGGACAAGGAACAGAAAGAAATAATTCCAATAGAATACGATTCATACAATTGGGAAAGTCAGGAGCTGATTTCATTTGTAAAAAACGGTAAAATCAAAAAGCATTACCGCATTGATAAAAGCATTGTGCGAACCATCGGAGACTACGATGAGATTATCAATCCAGAAAACATAAATCAATATCCGGTGACGATGGTAAAAAAAGATGGGCGTATTGGTTTTATTGATTCATCGTACACCGAAGTTATGGCGCCGGTTTACGAAGTATGTGAAAGTTTTTATGCCAGTGATCTGAAACTAGCCAGGGTTTTTCGCGACGGTCACTGGGGTTACATAAATAAGCATGCAAAAGAAGTCATACCTTGCCGTTTCGAAGATTCGGAAAACTTCGGCCGCGACGGATACGCGCTGGTACAATTTGAAGGAGAACGATTCTGCATCGACACACTTGGCGACCGCATTCAGGCATGTGATCACATGGTCCAATGGCGCAAAACCATTGGAAATATTGTCAACCGTGGATATCTGTACGGACTCACCGACAGCGTTGGAATAGTAGTGTTGCCGGTCATTTACGATCAACTCTATAAAATGCCTGGTGAAGATTTTTATCGTCTCAGCCGTAATAAACAAATTGGACTGGCTGATAAATCAGGGAAAATAATATTGCCCTGCGTATATGAAGAAATTGGCCAGTTCTGGAAAGACAAAAACATTGCGCTTCTCCGCCGTGATACAATGTTTGGTGTGATTGATTCAAACTTCCGAATCATTATTCCCTGTGAATATGAATTGGTTCAGTTCGATTTAACCGGCAACCTGATTTTTAAAAAGAACGGATTGTTTGGTCTTATGGATATTGAGACCAATATTCTCATTCCGCCACTGTATCAGCAATTCAATGGATTCAGACAAATCATGTACACCAAAGATCCGAATCCGTATTCAATGGTGTTGCGTGATTCGCTGTATGGTTACATCAATATCAAAGGAAAGGAAATCATTCCATGCAAGTACAAACATCTGGGTTACGAAATTCACAACAATCGTGTTTTCTATCAGGAGAATAATAAATACGGATTTCTTGACACTACAGGAAAAGCAGTTGTGGCGCCGGTTTACGACCGGGTATTTGATTTCATTACCGATGTTACCGCTGTTCAGAGAGGCAGCAAGTGGGCGCTCATTGACGGAAAAGGAAAATTAATTACAGAATTTATTTACGACATGATTGTTGGCCACACATGGTATGATCAGCAATTTGTTGTTGTTTATCAAAATAATAAATGTGGAGTCATCGATAAAAAAGGAAAATTAATTCTCCCGATCGAATACGAAGCCATACACGATTTTAGCCAGGCAACAGGACTCAAGCCGGAATTTCGTGTAACAAAGAATGGAAGCACCTATTGGGAAAATGTGTTGTGATTTATCATTGAAATTCATTGCGACAATAATCATTTGCGCACATTGCATTATGATATCATCATCAAAAAATCATTCTCGTCAATAATCTTCACGCCAAGCTTTTCTGCGGCCTTACGCTTGGCCGGCCCCATATTGTCGCCAGCAAGTAAGTAATTTGTTTTTGCAGAAACCGATGAAGCAACTTTTCCACCATTTTGCTCAACAATTTTCTTCAGTTCGTTTCTGCGCTCAGGCGACGAAAAAACACCGCTGATTACAAAGGTTAGCCCAAGTAGCTTTTCGCTCTGTAAGGCCTGCTTCTGGACTTTGAACTGCAGTCCCGCCAATTTCAAACGATCGATCAGCTGCATATGATTGAGTGACTGGCGCCAGCTTACAATGCTCTCTGCGATGATAATACCCACATCTTCGACTTGCACCAGCTCTTCGGCAGGTAAAAACAATAGCCGATCCATACTCTCAACGTTGCGTGCAATCTTCGCGGCAATCGTTTCTCCCACATGTCGGATACCCAACGCAAACAAAACTTTTTCGAACGGAATTGTTTTTGAATTTTCAATTCCTTTCAAAATATTCTCAACGCTCTTTTCCTGAAGCCGCACCACACGCGTCTTTCCAGTGGTATCATTGGTCATCGACTTTTCAAGTCCCAGCAACTGATCGGCTCGGAGCGAATACAAATCAGCCACATTTTTTACAAGCCCCTTGTCGAACAGAAGCTCCACTTTTCCTTCGCCAAGACTATCGATATTCATTGCCTTGCGAGAAATGAAATGTTCAATTTTTCCTTTGATTTGCGGGGGACACTCCATGTCATTCGGACAAAACCACCCGGCTTCACCTTCATTACGCTGCAGCATTGTTCCGCATTCAGGACATTTTTTTGCGAACTCAAAAGGTGCGCTGTTAGCGGGACGCAGCGATAACTCAACACCTGTAATTTTAGGAATGATTTCGCCACCTTTCTCAACATAAACCGAATCGCCGATGCGAACATCAAGCGTCGAAATAATGTCGGCATTGTGCAGCGAAGCCCGTTTCACTGTAGTGCCTGCAAGTTGCACCGGATCGAGGTTTGCAACAGGTGTTACCACACCGGTGCGTCCTACTGAAAACTCAACGGACAGCAATTTTGTGCATGCTGCTTCGGCCTTATATTTATACGCAACCGCCCAGCGAGGCGATTTGGCGGTATAGCCCATCTGCTCCTGAAGCGCGATGCTGTTGGCTTTGATAACTGCACCATCAATGGCAAAAGGAAGACTATTGCGTTTTTCCGACCACTCATCAAGGTATGCTTTCACTGCATCGACACCTTTGCAACGGCGCACAAAATCAGGTATTTTAAATCCCCAGGTTTTTGCCTTTTGCATCACATCGTAATGTGTGTCAGCAACCACTTCGTCGCTCATAAAAGAATACAACATACAATCGAGACGACGGGCAGCAACCTCCGATGAATCCTGCAATTTCAGCGTTCCCGAAGCCGCATTTCGCGGATTGGCAAAGGGTTCATCACCGTTGTCGAACCTTTCCTGATTCATTCTTTCAAACGAAGAAAAGGGAAGAATAATTTCGCCACGCATTTCAAACAATTGTGGAAATCCGCTTCCCATCAGGCGCATCGGAATATTGTGAATTGTTTTTACATTTGCGGTAACGATATCGCCCCGGCCCCCGTCGCCACGCGTGACCGCGCGAATCAGCAAGCCGTTTTCGTAAACAAGACTGATGGCAACCCCATCGTATTTGGGTTCGCAGGTAAATTCAACATCATCGCCGCCGGCTTTGGTGCAGCGCGTAAAGAAATCTGTCAACTCTTCTACGGAGTACACATTCGACAAAGAAAGCATCGGGAATATATGTTCGGCATTGCCGAATTGTTTTGTTATCTGACCTCCGACTCTTTGAGTTGGGCTATCGGGCTCCACATGACCGGTTTCCTTCTCCAGACGCTCCAGCTCTTTGAGCAGCATGTCAAAATCATAGTCCGAAATTTCAGGCCGGTCCTTTGAATAATACAGAAAGTTGTGCCGGTTGAGTTCGGCTGTGAGAAATTTGATTCGATCCAATTTTTCGCTCTCGGTCATATCCATTTTTACTTAAGAAATGATTGGTATCAATGGTTTCAAAATCCGATATTAAATAATATAAACGCATAGCCGACTATAAAACCAACCAAAATATTGATGAATTTCGCAATTAAAAAACTCCTCTGCGATTCGGCCAGCAGCGGCAATGCGCCATGTCCGTCCTGAACAATGCTGGAGCCCATCAGCACTCCCAGCGGGATGTAGCCTCCGGCAAACATGGTGACAAAAACCATATGCGGTCCTGATTCAGGAATGAGACCAATTACGCAGGCTATTAAAAGAAGCGTTATTGGATTTTCTTTCATCCACATTTCGGCATTCAGCTCGGGAAGTGCAAACTCAATGAGAATGAGGGCGCCAAAAGTCCAAAGAAATACTTTCAGAAAGTGTTTTTTAATCACATGCCCCCACAAATGCTCGTTGATAAAATGATCCGGCAATCTGAATGAAGCAATTAATGTTAGTAAAGCAAGCCCCGCAAAAATATAGTTGATATATTCTTCGAAATGAAAATGTTTCATCACGGAATGCTCGCTTTCTTCATGCCCATGCATACCGGTTCCGAAAAGCAAATTCACAATAACCAGAGCGAGTCCGAAAATCAATAATGCACGTGGAAATGAAATATTCCTAAGGTTTTCACGAATGGAGTGTTTTTCATGCTCATGCGAATGATCAAGCTGATGAATTTCAAAATGCATATTCCGCACCATTATGGTTTTCTTCCGGAAAATAAAATGAACAGCAAAACCGACAAGAATGGCAATAACAGCTAACCCAATGTGAATGTATATTGTTTGAACCGGAAACATCGAAAACATTAGAAATGCTTCGTCGCCCGAGGTGGCAATCAGAGTGGCAACCAGGGCGCCAAAACCAACATTGCCGTGCGTGAAAAGCGATACAATGAAAAAAGTCCCGAAACACCCGGGGAGCAAGCCCATAAATGTCCCAAGAAAAATCTGTCCTGTAATATTGTTTTGCATCTTTTTCAGCCATTTGCCCTGGCTGCGTACATTGATGAATTCAATCATCAACATCATAACCAGAATAATCCCGGTTAACGTCAATGCTGTATGAAGAAGCGACAGAATCAATTCCATAAAATTTCTTTTCAACGCAAAAGTAATGTTTAAAAATTGAAATTCAAATTTTTACAGCACTAAATTCGTTCATTTAATATGAAGGAGTGCTGCATTTTTTTATCTTTGCCATTCATGAAGTTTCTGAAGGTTTTTCTGTTGATATTTGTTTTGAATCAGTTGCGCTGTAATGCTCAAACGACTGATATTCCATTGCTTTCGCCAGCACAAGCACAATCAGATGTTTCTTTTTTTGAAAAGCTCTTCTTCAGTACTCACGTTGATTTGGCATTGGTTACAGATACATCGCTGCTTCGTTTCAGAATCGACACTTTGCGTTCCGGGCTTGATGATTCTATTTCTGCCACTGAACTTTACCGAAGGTTAACTCCTGTGTTCAGCTCAGTACGCGATATTCATTGCTCGCTCTCTCTGCCGGCAGAAAGCAACGATTATTTACAGGCCGGAAATCTGTATCTGCCACTCTATGTTTTTTGCAGCAACCGCGAATTGTTTATCAAGGGAGACTTTTTTGACTCATGCATGGTAGGTGGTAGAATTATCAGCATAAACGACGTTCAGTCTGATTCGATATTTGACATCTTAATGCTGCATTCTGCCTCAGAAGGCGAAAACATTCACAGCCGCGAGAAAATTGCAGAATATCATTTCCCATCTGTTTATCCTTTGTATTTTAATGTCGACTCTGTAAATACGATTCTGATTGAATACAATGGAGACACGCTGAATAATTTTCTTCCGGGAGTGGATCCTAAACTCAGCTTGTATTCCGACTATTTCGAAAACGGGTTTGACGAACAGAAACACCCCTATCAATTCGGATTCACCGACGACAAAACCATCGCATATATTCGCATAGAATCTTTTATGGGCGGCAATCCGGGCGAGTACCGCTACTTTCTTAAGAATGCATTCCTGCATATTAATAGACTTGAACCTGTTGCATTAATTCTCGATCTAAGACACAACGGAGGCGGATTTGCCGATTACGGCAAGTTTCTTACCCGATTCCTGATGAAGGAACGATATACCTATGTTCACAATCTTGTTTCCAGATCAAGCAAAATTGCTCAGCGTGAAATAATACGACAGACCCCGTTTCAACCGGAAATTGTAAGACTACTGCAATACACTTTTGGCAATAAAGCTATGCGCGGCCTGTGGAATAAAAAAGAAGGATTGATCGATACAACCTACGAAAAACAAGTGAAACCTTTTCGGTCCGGGAAAGTATATTCAGGATTTCTTGTTGTAATGTTCGATGGAATGAGCGCTTCAACAACAGGTCTGGTCTGCAATACGCTCCGAAAGCGCCCGAATACTCTCTTTACAGGACTGCCGGCCGGCTGCACAGTTTCGGGGACCTTTGGTCAACCAACAGAATTCGAGTTGCCAAACAGTGGAATTATTGGCTACATAAGTATCCTGAGATTCAATCAGGACACAAACCCCTCGGTGCTTACGCCAATCATGCCCGATGTGGAATTGCCCGAATCGGCAAGTGACCTTATTTTTGAAACAGATTCTCAACTGAACTCGGTGCTGAAGCTCATCAGAGAAAAAATCAGAGAAAAATGAAATTAAAAATCCTTCTCATATCTGTTCTGATAGCATCTGCTTCAATTGTATCAGCTCAAAATGAGTTATTGAAACAATCTGTCGCTGATCTGAAAAATGATCCATACCTGAAACAGAGCAATTGGGGAATGATCGTATTCAACTGTGATCAGAAAAAAGTGGTTGAGGAGTATAATGCAGATAGTTTGTTTATTCCGGCTTCTATCGTAAAGCTTACTTCTACCTCCACCGCGCTGGAAGCACTTGGTGACACATTTCGTTTTACCACGCGCGTGTATATAGACGGTGAAATTGGCTCAGACAGCGTCCTTCACGGCAATCTGAATATTGTTGGAGGCGCAGATCCTACCATCGGATTTCCGTTTTTCGCCAAAGAAAAATTCATTGACTCGTTGTATGCAGCCCTGAACCGAAGCGGCATTAAGCGCATTGAAGGAAATATCTGTGGCTATGCAGGTGTCTTTGATTCGCTGATTATTCCAGACACTTATCCCGATGACGACCGCGGTAACTACTACGGAGCCGGCACTTCAGGCCTTATTTGGGATGGCAATGCCATTACACTCTCGTTTAGCACACCTACCACTTTCGGTGCGAAAACGACCTATAAATCTGTTTTCCCGCCTTTTGCAAATTTTATTCTTGAAAATAAAACAACTGCCGGGCGCAGCGGAACAGGCGACAACAGCATTGTGTGGGGCAATCCCTTTGAGTTAGAACGAATGATCGACGGCACACTCCCTCCAGGTAAAAGCAATGTCGAAGTATATGGCTCAACGCCCGATCCGGCGCTGGGATTCACCATTGCGGTGCAATCATTTCTTAAACAAAAAGGAATCGTCGTTTCAGGAAAATGCTGTGGCTATTATCTAAACAACGGAGAGTACGGCAGACCGCTTCTGACCTATTGTTCGCAGCCATTATCCGAAATCATTAAATACACCAACAATAAAAGCTACAATGTCGCTGCAGAGACTTGCCTGAAAATGTCAGGACTAAAAAAATACGGTAGTGGTTCCTGGGAAAGCGGGCTGAAAGCGGTGTATGAGCTGTTCGATAAAAACAACGTTGACCCCAAAGGCATGAAACTCTACGATGGCAGCGGGTTATCGAAAGCCAACCGGGTTTCACCCAAAGCCATGGGCACCTTCCTCATGAATATCCGCACCGAGCCATGGTTTGAGACATTATATGCATCACTTCCAATTGCAGGCGAAAGCGGGACGTTGAAAACCATGTTTGAGGGCACCACTGTAAAAGGCAAGCTCAGAGCCAAAAGCGGATACATGAAAACGGTACGCGCCTACGCAGGATATGTTCCCAACCAGAAAAATGAAATGATGTCCTTCTGCATTATTGTGAACAATTATTCAGGCAATGCTTTCGCACTCAAGAAAAAACTGGAGAAGCTGATGGTGAATGTTTCATTGGCAGAGTGATACTATCTTGCTGTTTTCTTCTTCTGGGACATCTGGGACTAATGCGACGAGTCTCATATATCCCAGAAGACTATTCTTTGCTGTTTTTTCGCTGTACTCTTGCGTGAGTCATCCTTTCCCTTAAGCCGCCTTCATTCAGGAAAGCAGCTTCCAGTTGTTTGATTTGCTGATTCAGCAGATAGGTTGTAATCTGTATTAATGTAATCATTGCATTGGCGCAAATCTCAGGGTTTTCATGCTCAATTGCTTTTCTGAAAGTTTCATAAGTAGGTGTCGGCGTACTTCTGTTGAGTTCTCGAATGCGGGCAACAAGACGATGATTTTTGTCCCAGACCTGGAGTTTGTTTGTGCGCAGGAAGTCTTCATAATCAATCCGAAGCTCTTCCAGACTGGCGCGCGCCACATTAGTCAACTTAATCTCTGTTTCTTTCGAAGTGGCCGAAGCCATACTTCCTTCGGCAATATTTTGCTTTCCACTACGTGCTGCCTGAACCATCTGACCTACAGTACGGTCATATTTATTGAAAAAACGTTTAGTGAAATATACAGTGCCGTCATAAACTATCTCTGCCTTCTGATAACTGAAAAGATTTCTGTAACCACCATGTGTGGGTATAAATCCCTGAGTAATGTTTTTTTGATCAGACATACAAATAATAATTTCTAAAAAAATGTAGCCAAAGATGGTGAAATCAAAATATAAAATCAAATATACAACAATATTACATGCTCAAACTAAATGCATTAGTGAATATTTTACTTGCAGAGTTATCATGTCCTCAAATTTCTTCACTGTGACTGCTGGGACGCTTGCGACGCGTCATAGGTGTCACACGTGTCCCAGATGATAACTCCTTATAGTTTTTTCATTGAATTCATTGATTTGCATCAACCTTTCATTTGAAATAATATTTGCTGCCGAAAATGTCCTGATTATGAATTAATATGTACTTTAGCAGCGAAACTATAACTCACTGATATGGAAAATATAGAATGGTCAAAATTGCCTTTTGGATATCAAAAGACAGCAAAAAACGTCCGGTGCTATTATAAAAACGGCGCCTGGTCGAAACCTGAAACATCGGACTCTGAATATTTGAATATTCACATAGCCGCTACAGCTCTGCATTACGGGCAGGAAGCTTTTGAAGGAATGAAAGCCTATCGCGGAAAAGATGGCGATGTGCGCTTGTTCCGCTGGGATGAGAATGCAAAGCGTCTGGCACGCAGTGCGCAGGGAATTCTTATGGCCGAAGTCCCCGAAGACCTCTTTTTCGAATGCGTGAAGACAGCCGTCCTCGAAAATCTTGATTATCTGCCACCTTACGGAACCGGAGCTTCGTTGTACATCCGTCCGTTGTTGTTTGGTTCAGGTGCCGAAGTAGGCGTAAAACCGGCCAGCGAATACATGTTCATTATTTTTGTAACCCCGGTTGGTCCTTATTTTAAAGAAGGATTCAATCCTGTGAAAATTGCAATTATTAAAGACAGCGACCGTGCAGCTCCGCTGGGAACCGGCACCATAAAAGTGGGCGGAAACTATGCAGCCAGCCTCACCGGTGTTATGAAAGCGCACAAAGCCGGCTATGGATCGCCGATGTATCTTGATTGCAAAGAGAAAAGATTTATTGATGAAATCGGTGCTGCCAATTTCTTTGGAATTAAGGATAATACCTACGTGACTCCCAGCAGCTCTTCAATTCTGCCTTCCATTACCAACAAAAGTCTGCAGGTACTGGCCGAAGATCTGGGGCTGAAAGTTGAAAAACGCCCCATTCCGCTCGACGAGCTTGGCTCTTTCGAAGAAGTGGGCGCCTGCGGCACTGCTGCAGTTATTTCGCCCATTGGACTGATCGAAGATCTGGAAACCGGCACTAAATACGAATTCTGCAAAGACGGAAAAGCCGGAAAATGGAGCACCGCTCTGTATCAGAAGCTTTCAGGAATTCAATATGGCGACGAGCCCGATACTCACAACTGGATTACTGTCCTGAAATAAGGATATCAACTTTAGATGTTTGATAAAAACTGTCCTGCATGAAAAATGGCTGGACAGTTTTTTTTATTTTTGCAAACAATGAATAAGAAGATCTGGGCGGTCATCAAAAACAAATATTTTATCGCTACGATGGTTTTCGTAGTCTGGCTGGGCTTTTTCGACCAGAATAATTTCGTTCATCAGCAGTCGCTGCGGAGCGAGCTGCACAAAATCAAAAAAGAAAGACAATTTTACCTTGATGAAATTCATCGCGACACAAAAACCTATCTGGAAGTAGTGAGTAGCAATGAGCGGCTGGAGAAATTCGCCCGTGAAAAATATCTGATGAAACGCGACAATGAGGATATTTTCCTGGTTGTGTATGAATAGTTGAAAGTAGCCAGTAGTCAGTGGCCAGTTAGATTAAGAAATGACTTTCGTTACGCGTTACAGTCGTTACAATCGTTACAGGATCGTGTGGCCGAAGGCATAAAAGAAAGCTGCGAAGCGCCATTGGATACGCTAAAGGCGCTATATATCTTAGTCTTGGGCCACGCCGCTGTCACACTGAGCCCTGCGTCCCGCAGGATAAACTCCGTCGAAGTGCAAAATGGCGGGATAAACTCCGCCCCAGAGACAAGAAGACGCGAAGCTCCTTTGAGGTGGTAGGTCACGCGTCAGGAGACGCGTGACCAGGTCTAGTATTAAAGCCAATCGGTTGGTTTTTGTTTTTTTATAAACCCTTTGAAAGATTTTTGCTATTAATAAGTTCTCGCAAGACTAATATAATATTGGTTAATGTTCAATATTTTAAACTCGAAAACTCCATCACGATAATCTTCTAACCTTAGTATGACTTCCCTGTTTACTCTTTTTAGAGCCCACCTAATATTTTCTGGCTCAGAATATCTGGAACTTCCATCAAAATAGATACATGCATAGTTTTTTTTGAAATAGTAAAAGACATTCGGGTCACAATCACAAGATTCTAAAGAAATATTCATTGTGTCACCAAGCTCTACAGAATAGAAGTAGCTGCATGAAAGCCAATTATGGTCCACATCCGTAAGTAATTTAAATACTTTCATTTTCGATTGACTAAAAGCAACTGTCGGTATTATAAAAAATAAAAAGAAAACAATCTTGACTCTCATGATAAACATAATTAGTCAATCACAATTTTCTTAACGATCACTTTTTTGTCTGCATCTTTCAGCACGTCGCCATCTTTCGTTACAGTCACTTTTACATCAAGATTTTCAAGAGAGTCTGCAGCATCTTCATCAAGAGGTATCGTAAACATTTCGGGCGATTCGCAGGAATGCATTTTCATCATTTCCATCATAGGTCCGCCCTGCTTGCAATTTCCGATACCGGACGGTTTCATTATCCATCCGAAAATGAATCCAAGTGCCGCAAATACAATGGCAATCAAAATAATGGCCAGCCAGTTTTTGTTGAATGATTCCATAGTGAGGATTTTTATCAAAGATAAGAATATTGCGCCTGAGCACTTATGAGTGATATTTGTTTTCTGGAGCTATTGTAGCCGACAACAAACAGTTACAAATACTTATATCCGAAAGTAAATGCTTATTACCGGCTTTCGCAGTAAGAAGCAAATACATTTGCCAAAAATTCCGATTATGAAAGCAGAAAAAGTTGCAAAGGAACCAAAAAAAGAAAAAAAAGAGCGAGCATGGCCATCTAATCTAATTGAACTGAGTGGCTATGCAGGAAGTGATCCCGTTTTTCAGCGCTTTGGCGAAAATCGTCTCCAGGCAAGATTCTCGCTGGGAACACATCAACTGTTTCGCGACAGTAGTGGTCAATGGATCCGCACAACAGTCTGGCACACGATTGTGGCTTGGGATTATGCTGCCAGAAAAACCGTTGACATGGTCAGGCGCGGCAGCCATGTGTCGCTCAAAGGCCGCCTGCGGAGCCATAATACAACCACATCAGACGGGCAGGAAGTCAACAGGGTTTATATCATCGCCAATGAATTGACTGTGAATATTGCTGCATAAAACTACTATTATGAAAGAAACTGATTCAGGATTGGTAATTCCGGAAATTGAAAACCGGATTTTCACCATACGCGGAGTGCCCGTTATGATTGACCGCGATCTTGCTGAGTTTTACCAGGTCCCAACAAAACGTATCAACGAACAAGTGAAACGAAATTCAACACGTTTTCCTGAGAATTTCCGTTTCAGACTCACAAAAGAAGAATTGAACCAACTGGTCGCAATTTGCGACCGGTTTCAAATACTTAAACATTCATCCTCCTTTCCGAGTGTGTTTTCTGAGCAGGGAGTAGCCATGCTTTCCGCAGTAATCAATAGTACTGTGGCTATTCAGACAAGCATTTGCATAATGAATGCTTTTGTTCACATGAGAAAAATGCGGAATCAAAACAACGATTTGCATTTGAGGATAAATACTTTGGAATATAAACAAACCGAAACAAACATCAAGTTCGAAAAAGTCTTCAACGCTCTCGAAGCGCGCGCTGAAGCGCCCAAACAAGGTATCTTCTTCGAAGGTCAGATCTTCGACGCGTGGGTTTTTGTGTCTGACCTGATTCAATCTGCAGAAAAGTCGATTGAGCTCTGGGACCACTATGTAGATGCATCAGTATTGAT